>JAFMIS010000263.1 GCA_017853915.1 bacterium | reverse complement strand
CTTTGGTCCCATACCAACAGGCTCCGAGTAACTCGTCGAAAGGGCTAAGAGTTTAACCATGGGTAAAGGGAGCCTGGCACCAGCGAGAGGGATTGGAGATGGAGAATCGGATGTGGTGTCTGGCTGCCCGGGTATTAGGAGTTTTCTGGTGGGTCAAGGTTCGCATACCAAGCTCGCTAGTCGCGCTGCAGGAATGACAAAAATGTGCGGTGTTGCGGGCGCCATTCTGATGATGAAACGAGCATTAAAGGAGAGTAAATCATGGGCATGACACGCAAGAGAGTTCTCATCGATACCGACCCCGGGGTAGACGATACCCTGGCGATATATATGGCGCTCGGGTCTCCTCAGCTCTCGGTAGACGCAATTACCACCTGCGCTGGGAATGCTTCAATTGAGTACGTTACTAGAAATGCAGCGTTTATATGCCGTCGTGTTCAATTCCCTCTCGATCAAATCTTTCCCGGATCTGCGGGTCGCGGCGCCGATTTTGCTAGAGTTCACGGATCGGAGGGGCTCGGGGAGATAATTCCCTCCGTTCCGCCGGTTCCGGTTCGGGCGGCTGCTGTTGGAGCGATCAAACGATTTCTGGAGTCGCACGGTGAAGAAGAGCGGATTATTGTTGCTGTAGGGCCGCTTAGTAATATTGCCGCTGCCCTTGAAAGTTGCCGGGAGGCTTTTGAGCGGTGCTCCAGACTCGTCATTCTAGGGGGAACATTTGCGGCTCCTGGTAACAAAGGGCCGGTCGCTGAGTTTAACTTTTCTTGTGACCCGGAAGCCGCCGATTATGTACTCACGAATTGTCCATGTAGGATAGAAATGATTCCCCTCGACATATGTATGCGGGCTGTGCTTCCCTTGGATCGATTTGAGGAAATTCGAGATGTCTCCTTGAGAAAATTTCTTTTTAGGTTATGCGGCGTCTATTCTGCTGCTAATCATCAAGAAGAGGGTATAGAGGGAGTGATACTCTACGATCCCTTGGCCATATTCTGTGCTGCTCAGCCGGAAGCTTTTCGTTTCGAGCGATATTCCGTGCGAGTCGACACCGGAAATAGCGTCGCGCGTGGCTACGCCGTAGTGGATCGTCGACTTTCCGCGCCCGGAGAACCGCCGGTCTCAATTGCGATGGACTGCGATTTAAGGGATCTCTATCGAGCATTTTTTGAGGGATTAAATCGAGTCTCATTTTCAGAACTCCCGGAATAGAAAGCGCCCCGTCTAATAGATTGCTGATCATGCCGGTGCTTGGGCCTTGTCTGTGAGGGAAAAAGGCATGCCCTCAATGCTGCGACGTTTGTGGGTGAGTACAAGACCTTAAGGCTGCTTCCAAGAGCCGTGAGCATGTGAATCATTAGGCACGTCGAGATGTGGTGGTATCCTAGGCTTGATAATTTGAGCTGCCAAAAGTTTCCCTGTCGCAAATGAGGCGGCCCTGACCTTTTAGCGAATAGATATTTGAGCTACTTGTTGCCTCTGAAAGGTAATACACAGTGAGTAGCGTCGCAGGCTCTGGGAGCTACGACTTCTTAAACGATTCCCGAAGGTGTTCCAAGGCCTGCCACCGCTCATAGAGGGAATCCACCTCTGCCTGTTGAGTATTGAGCGCCTCGCACAGCTCAGAGAGCTTGAGTGCGTTCGAAGCAAACTCTCCTGAGTCGAGTTGTTGTTTGATCGCTGCTAGCTTCTCCTCCGCGGTGGAGATATTTTTTTCTATCTTTGAAAGCTCTTGAGCGTCTTTGTATGAGAGTTTGGTTGCGACCCGATTTTTTAGTTCCTTTCCCTTCTCTGAAGCTTTTTTATCAGACGATTTCGGCGAGGCATTCTCGCGTGCGGCCTCCCACTGGGCGTAGCTGCCGTAGAACGTTCCCTCTCCATCGAGTAGGCCTAAAACCGAGCTCGCTGTGCGCTCAAGGAGGTAGCGGTCGTGCGTTATGAGCACTATGGCTCCAGGAAAGCTTTCAAAGCTCTCCTGCAGGTTCTCAAGCGTCGCGATATCAAGGTCATTTGTCGGCTCATCGAAGACGAGAACATCGCACTCCTCCGCCATAATCTTTGCCAGGAGCGCGCGTGCTCGCTCACCTCCTGAGAGTGAGGCAAGTGTCGTGGTGAGGTGATTGTGAGTGAAGAGGAACCGAGCTGCCCATGCGGCGACGTGAATTGGCTCGCCTTGAAATGATACAGAGTCACCGTGAGGGCACAGGAACTCTTTCAGCCGAAGCTCATCTTTGAGCTGACTTCGTGTTTGATCCATACATGCGACGCGCATGTTTGGCGCTCGGATGATTCGTCCAGAGGTTGGCGCGATCTCTCCCAGCAGCGTTCGAATAAAAGTTGTTTTGCCACTCCCGTTTGGCCCAACGATAGCGAGTCGGCTACGAGGCGATAATACAAGGGAGATATCAGAGAAGAGAGGTGTTCCGTTGATCGACTGTCCGATTCGCTCAGCTTTCAGGAGCTCTTTTGTTCGTCTCTGTGTTGATGAAAAATCCAACTCGGCACGAGGAGCCTCGCCATGTGGAGAGCCCTTGAGCACGTCGATCATACGGTGAGCTTCATTAATGCGAGCCCGAGACTTTGTGGTGCGCGCCTTGACACCTTGCCTGAGCCACTCGACCTCTCTTCGGACTTTATTGGCGAGCGAGCGACGTTGCTGCTGAAGTTGATTAAGGCGCTCCTCGCGATATTCAATATAGTCAGCGTAACCTCCCTCGCTCACCAAGATGTTGTTAGGGTACATGGAATGTATCTCAAGCACCCGAGACGCGAGCCGTTCGATAAAGTATCGGTCATGACTCACAAAGACTGTCGCGCACGGCACTGTCGAGAGATATCTCTCAAGCCAAATTATCGAATCGATATCGAGGTGATTGGTTGGCTCGTCAAGTAAAAGGCAATCGGGCTCAAGCGCCAGGGCGCACGCGATAGAGAGGCGCTTCTTCCATCCCCCTGATAGGTTTGTGGTTGTGATCGAATCGTCATGGAATCCGGTAGCGCCGAGGTATACGCTTCTTCGGCGCGCTATCTCTCCGTGATCGAGGTGACTATCGGCGAGCGCTCCCTCAATTATCTCTCCTATCGAAAGGTGGGCGGGAAAGATGTCGGTCTGCGGAACATATGCGCAGCGCAGGCCCTTACGCACGCTAATAATCCCGCTATCGACCTCCTCGAGCCCGGCTAGGATCTTAAGCAGGGTGGATTTACCACAGCCGTTAGAGCCTATGAGGGCGAGGCGCTCGTTTTCATGGATAGCAAGAGATAGCTGAGCGAATAGGGGGTGCTCGCTATATCCCTTGGTAATCTCCTGGGCGCTGATGAGTGGTGTCGGAACCATCGTCGAATACTAGCGGAGAAACCGGATTGAGACAAAGAGGGGCAAAGGCGGGTATCGGAGGCATTTTTTAGGAGTGAGCCTGGGTCGTAGGTGACGAGGTAAGTGACCGTTTTCGTCTTCTTCAACACACAGTATTCCATCAGAAGTAATTGCTGCTTCTCCGGACCATAGATATTCAAGCTGAGTTCTGGTGTTTAGAACGAGGGGCTCCTTTCTAGCCTAGCTATTGTCCTAGATGTAGTTTTTACGACCCTGGCAGCCTGGTGTTCACCCAAAAATGGATTTAATCTCCACAAAGAAAATGTATCAAAAGAAGATATATGAGAAAAACGATCCTTGCGGTGTGCGGAGTTCTTAGCCTTTTAGTTGTGTCCCCATCAGATAGCTGTGGGCAGAAGACTGATTTCCAGAGTTGGAACCAGGTCACAGCTACCGTAAATCTCGATGCACAGAAGCAGTGGTTTGCCTACATGGAGGCACAGCCTAGAATTGGAGATGACATCTCACGGCTGGAGCGCTTACTTATTAGACCGGCGCTAGGGTACAACATAAATGAAAAGCTTGCTGTATATTTAGGATATGCCTGGACTCCAACATTCATGAATTCCTCCTACCAGGAGGACTTTCGTAATGAGAATCGTATCTGGCAACAGGTGTTGTATAAGCACGATCTGTGGGGGCTTCAGTGGCAACACCGGTT
>JAFMIS010000262.1 GCA_017853915.1 bacterium | reverse complement strand
CAAAGAGCTGTGGAAGACGGCGATCCTTTTTAGTGATGGTGTCGCGGCGGCCCTCGTCACAAATGATCCGGCCATCAAGGGGTATTACTCCGTTGACCGAGTAGCGTCGGAGACATATGCCGGAGAGAGCGTTCATGTAATTAACTTACCTAACGCTCTAGCTTTGCCTTCAGAGCAGCCGCGCTCTGAATATACCCTCCAGATGCAGGGCCGTGGCGTTTTTGAGTTTGGAACTCGGATAGCGCCGAGAGTACGAGCTCTCTCCGGATTTGAGACCTTCGATGGGATGTACATCGTTCCCCATCAGGCCAATATTCGGATGCTGCACGAGCTGATTCCAACACTGAAGATTAAACCTGAGCAGCTCTATACTGATGGGATTACGAGGGTGGGGAACATCTCCGGCGCCGCATGTTTTATGGGATTAGAGGATATGGTGCGCCGAGATCTTAGTCACGGAGCGCAGACCGTTGTCCTGTGCGCGTTTGGCGCTGAACTTCAAGTTGCTGTTGCGGTGTTAACTCGCGCCTAGAAACAGTCGCCCAGAGACAGTAATAGCTCGGGGCGAGTGACACGCTTGTCACGCTCTCGCCCCGAAATCAGATTTTCTTACGGCTTTACGCAACCCAGGCCACTGGAGAGGCGCACATCCTTGCAGCCGCGTCGACGCTCTTCCGGTGAACATCGCTGCTCGCGCGGTTGAAAACCGGCTGGGCATCGCTCCTGTGATGAGCTAGAGGGGCGGTTGAGGCCCTGGGACTGAAGCACCTTAGCCTGAGCCTCAGCGATCTCTTTGCCCTTAGGGCTTAGATCGAGGCAACAAACCCCGCGGCTTTCGCTGATGAATCGACAGTCCTTTTTCCCAGCACCAAGATCCTCACACGAGTATGGGCAGGGACGACAATCGGGAGTCGCCGAGGCATTCTGAATTCCAACGCTCGCCAAGAGCAGGGTGATAAACAAAGATATTCTCATTTTCTGTACCTATAAAAACCGCGCACGCGGAGTTAGTCATGCCAAGTTGTACCGCAGATGCCTGCCTCATTGAAGCTAAAATTACGAGCCGTAACTTATTCAACCCTGGTGAGGTGTGGGGGATTGGGGTAGTCTGCGTCATCCTAATATGAGCAGATACGATTCTTTTGCCCCTTTTTACGATCATGTTGTTGGCCCGCGCGGGGAGGTAGCTTCGCTTCTCATTCGATTGATTAAGCGCTATCGGCGCGGCGCGCGCTCAGTGCTGGAGTTGGGGTGTGGTTCTGGCAGTATGTTGCGTGATCTATCCAGGCAATTCGCCACTACTGGCATCGACAACTCCGCCGCGATGCTTCGTATTGCTCGGCGCAAAGCGCCCCGAGCTACAGTGGTGCTGGGTGATATCGTTCGATTTGATCTCGCGCGGCAGTTCGACGCTGTGTTGTGCCCGTTTGATACGATCAATCACATAACTCGTCTGGCCGACTGGCGAAGGGTGTTCCGGAATGCTCATCGTCATCTAAAACCGGGTGGAGTTTTTATTTTCGATGTTAATACTGAATATAAAATGGAGAGCTACCGATCGGATCCTGTTACCGCCGACGTCGAACCTGATGTGGTGTCGATGGTGCAGGTTGAACGGCTACGTCGCTTTCGCTATGTAGTGCTTCTGAAGATCTTTCGGCGGGAGAGGGGCGATGTATTTCGCTTTAGTGAGATGAAGTTACCAGAGCTGGTTGTGCCCACGAGCACTATTCTCAGAGAGTTGTCGGTCTATTTTAAGCGCGTGACCCTGCTCGATCCCGATCGACGTAGACCGAATGCTCATACCGAAGAGCTGTATTTTGTGTGTCGAGATCCACGCTAGCCACCCGTAGCAATACTGCGGTGAGTCGCGCGGCTGTTATGCCGCGCGACAGAGAGAGTTTGCGGAATTAGTGCTCAATCGGTCGGAGGGCCTCGCACCCGAAGCAGTTTTCAGCGATTGCTTGAGCTCGAGCGAGTACGTTGTCCGTAACCTCAGTTCGGCCAAGCTGCTCATAGGCATGCGCTAGTCGAAGGAGGGGGTCTATCAACTCTGGGTCTTCATCACCGTGCGTGCACTCGAAGATCAACACCGCCTCATCGTACAGATGTACGGCCGTTTCAAAGTCAGCTCTCTGTGTCGCTGAGTCGCCGCGAATAACGAGTATTTCTGCCATTTCTTGAGTGTACTCTTTCGGGAACATACTGCTTACCTCTCTCATTTTTCACTACGCGTTCTTCTTACGATGGAAGAGGTCTTCCAGAGAATAAGCAACTTTTGCTATCCCGGAATTCCTCAGCGCCACCACTTGCTCTCTCGACGTTTCAGGTGTTTGTAAGATTTTCAAAAAAACACCGTGCCACGCTGAAGCATTTTCTGGCGCTGCCTGGATATAAGCATGGGGCATGCCAAGCGCCGATATGCGAGAAGTCCCTACTTACATGGGGCGCGCGTCGCCTCTGGACGAAGCAGCGACGCTATTTTTCGCAGATGTCTGAATATATGTATGTCTCAGCTAATGCCGAAGTGAGCCAAGCTCTTTCGGCTCGCCCGTTCAGCGCGCCTTTGATTCGCATTAACTCTCAGGGCTACGACAGAGTGTAAGATCGATGTGCTCGTTGTGCGGCTTGAGCTCTCGCCGTGATCAACGAGCGGATAACGCGCTCCGATTGTCCTCTGTGTGGATGGCATTCTGACCCATCCATCGCTCTTTCTACCTTTAGTAGAAAAGGCTCCCACCATTGGCTTTGGCTTCACCAACTCGATAGCCTTGTATGCGAGCGGCGGCTCATGAAAGGAATGAAGGATGTTGAAATTTAGGGTTTTTAAGTGCGAAACACTGGCAGAGTTAGAGGCATCCGTGAACGCGTGGCTGCATACTATGGGTGAAACCATCGTAGTGCACTCCCACACGTTCAGGCCCAAGAGGCGCGACGAGTCGCGCTATCACGCATCATTTGTGTATTCGGAGACATCAAGAACGCTTTGAGGTTAGTAGGTGTTTGTGACATTTCCTCTTACCGGAGTCCGCCGCTCCACTTTCTTTTAGAGGGCATCGGTAGGATTTGCCGCGCGCGCGAGCGGATCAGGGCGTCCACTCAAGCAGATCGGCGCTGCCGTCTCTCAGGGCAGCTTGCAGCACTATTGTCTCGTTGAGCAGCGAGCCAAAAGAGCTCATGATGTTCTTGATTGCTTGCCGGCGCTCCGGGCGAGGGCGCATAGACGCAGCACAATCTCACCGAGGGCGCTCTCGACGATCTGCTCGATGTATTCGGAGCGCCAGAGAAAGGGTGCCGCCGAAGAGCATAGATAATCGTTAAAGCTACATGCGGGGTTACCGCGGCTGAAGTCTGTGCTTATGAGTGCCGTTAGATGCCCGTCGCGACTTCACTGATGGCGCTCTCGACGATCTGCTCGATGTATTCGGGGCGGATGAAATCCCCACCGAAGAGATAATCGCTTGGCGCGAGCATCTTGCGAGCCTCCACCTTGCCTCGACGTACGTTTATCTTCGTTAAGGACGTGTCAAATTTTTTTACTGAGAAGAGGAATATTAGTTCAAGAGATTCGTCTACGAAACGGCCCGAGAGAGACAGCTCGTTCACGAGCGAGAGGCGGCGGGAGTCCGGGGCCTTTAACTTGGCCGTTACATATCCATCCTTAAAAGTCTCGCCTTTAGGTGTGAAATTAAAGACCGTTGTCATCGTGTCGAAGATCGCTCGTAGATGCGCGTGCGGAGACACTGTGAGGAGAAGTTGGCCTAGAGAGTTGATGTCGGATGAATTGCCATACAGGAGATATAGGCTATGGTTCTTGTCTGATATTGGGGCGTTTGTGTCCAGTTTGATGGTAACTGGAAAGGTTAGCTGGCCGCGGGCTGGCAGCTCGCATCCGCGCTCAATCTCAGCTGGAGCGATCGGATCGAAGGCCGAGGGGTCCTTAATCTTGACCTTTTTTAGATCTCCATGGGCCAAGATCAACGAGAGATCTGTCAGAATTGTGGGCGAGTCGGCGTGGCTCTTTATGATGAGCGAG
>JAFMIS010000261.1 GCA_017853915.1 bacterium | reverse complement strand
CACACGGCTCAAAGATCCCCCCTGTGTCAGCGTCAACTCCTGTAGGGATGTCGATAGAAATTATGTCAAAGCCAACTCCATCCCTCTCCTCCATGACCGTCGTTACCAGGGTCCCTATGGAACCACGCGGAGCGCGTCGCTGACCAGTACCCAGCAACGCGTCGATGACCAGGCGCGACCCTCTCACGGCGTCTCGTAGCCTCTCCTCAGAAATAATCTCACCAGCAAGCTCGGATCGATCTTGTATGCCTGGTTGAGCTCCGAAGACGAGCAATCCTGACACATTCTTTGTCTGTTTGAGACACTCATGAGAATAGCGCTCGGATGCCGCTAGGATAACGACAACTGTGTACCCACGCTCTCTAAGAACCCGGGCAATGACCAGGCCGTCCCCGCCGTTATTGCCAGGCCCACACAGAACGGTGACCGAAACCGCCTTCGAGTATTTCTCCGATATCCACGAGGCGATAGAGATGCCGGCCCTCTCCATCAACTCTAATCCAGAGACTCCAGCTGCTATCGTCGCGTTATCAAGCGCCGCCATCTCCTCAGCTGATGGTAAAAAATATCCGCTTGGCGAGGCTCCCTCAAAGCGCACTACCCCGAAGTTGCCAAGCGACTGATGGCTCACACCGTCCCAAGCTCCCGCTCCAAGATCTCCGCTAGGTCTTGGGCGTGCTGGAGGCATGCACTTTCGTCCTCGCACTCCACCATCACTCTGGCCTTATTTTCAGTGCCCGAATAGCGAACCAGCACCCGTCCGGAGGTCCCCAGCTGCTTCTCTTTTTGGCCGATTGCCTGCATCAAAGCTGGAATTGACTCCAACGGCGGCTTGCTTGCTACCCGCACATTTACCAGCTTTTGCGGGAATGTAATGCATCCACTCGCAAGCTCTGAGAGGGTTTTCCCCTGCCTCTTCATGATTGACAACACCATCAAGGCTGTGAGGAGTCCATCTCCAGTGGTTGAGATATCGGAAAATATCGTATGTCCTGACTGCTCACCACCCAGCTGACACCCTCGCCGCAACATCTCCTCAAGTACCGCTCGATCGCCCACAGCCGTCCGCACTACCGATATCCCACGGGAGTTCAAAAGCTTGTCGAGGCCGAGATTAGACATCACAGTTGCCACAATAGTGGGAGTCCTCAAAACCCCACGAGCGTGCATATCAAGCGCGCAGATCGCCAGCACCATATCACCATCAAGAACTTTCCCCTTCTCGTCGACGATGATACATCGGTCAGCGTCGCCATCGAGAGCGATCCCAAGATTCAGGTTTTGCTCTTGAACTAGTGTGGACATCACCTCAGGATAGAGGCTTCCAAAGCCCGCGTTGATATTTTTTCCACTCGGACTCACGCCACGCGAAACAACCTCAGCACCCAATTCACTGAGCGTTTGAGGAGCAACTACATATGAAGCTCCATGCGCGCAGTCGAGACCTACCTTAAGACCCTCAAGGGAAAGCTCACGAGGAAAATTCTCTTTCAAAAAGACGGTATAGCGTCCGATGGCATCATCGATACGAAAAGCCTTACCTATCTGACCAGGCTGCGCCATTGTCGCGTCAAGAACTCCCGGCTCGATCAGCCGCTCCACCTGCCGCTCAAGTTCATCTGGCAACTTAAATCCATCAGCCCCGAAGATCTTAATCCCGTTGTCCTCGAACGGATTATGTGAGGCGGAAATAACTATTCCAGCGTCCGCGCGCATACTCTTGGTCAAATATGCCACCCCCGGCGTTGGCACGGGACCACACAACAACAGATCCGCCCCCATCGCCGTGATCCCCGCCGCCAAGGAGCTCTCAATCATATAGCCGGATAATCGCGTATCCTTACCGATCAATACCCGAGCTCGCTTTCCCTCCCTCATGAAGATCTGCGCGACAGCCTTACCCAATTTCACGAGGGTCTCTGGATCGAGAGGGTGTGTGCCCGCTACTCCGCGGATACCGTCAGTTCCAAAATATTTTCTCGAATTATTCATGTACAATCTCCCTACACGCCTCAACGCGGAACCCGCTTGACGATTCTTCGTCCCTGCGCTTGTCGCTCAATCGCGATCGTCGCTGGCTCTACACTCACCACTCTACAGCCATCCGGCACATCAACTTGCACCTTCGCGATATTCGAACTCTCCGTTGGAGCATCCGTAAGTCGTATAAAAGGCGTTATGTCCGCTACATCAATCTTTCCAAGCACCTCGCTACTACCTGAAACCACCACTGTCACCGCCGAGGGATGAAGGGTCAAAGTACCAAGGCCCTTTGAGCTTCTTAATTCAACTGGGCGGTCTTTAAATTCCTGGCGAGCTGGCACATGGGACACCACCACTCGCACAGTAACTGTTTTAGCCGACATCGACACTGATGGCCCTAAGGCTCGAAGCGCTAACGGCATCTCGACCGATCCGGTAATGTCTGAAAGATTAATTGGATCAGTCTCTACTGTTTTCAGTGAACGAAGATCTGAGCGCGGTCCCTTGACTGAGATGCTCTTCGGATTAACCTCTATCGAATCAAGCGTTAACTGCGCGTTCAACTGCCCAAGTCGAGGAACTTCGATGCGGACATCTCTTCGTTCGACCGCCTCAAACACGAACTCCATTTGAGGCGGCTCAATACTCTCCACTTCAACGGATCGCGGCAGCGAGATATCATCGCCTCGAAATGATACAACGACTCTATCTCCGAAATTATCCGGCAAACTGGCGGTGAGCGGCGGCGGGGAGGAAGCCACCGATTTAATCAAAAATGAGGGCCCTTTTAAGGTGACCTGGACCCCCTTTTTGTTAGACTTCACCAGCACCTTATCTTCAGGGGCGTTCTTCAATTCAACCGGAACGAAAAGGCTCACAACTCGCTCATTTCCCGGGCGATGCACCGCATAGGTTAATAAGACCGCGATCAGAAGAGCCGCGCCTTTAAGCGAAAGATTATGATCTCTCATACCGACGCAGCCTCCACCGGCCGCGGTATTCCGACACTACCTGAGGAGTTGGTCTCCAAGAGGGTTTGCAGCGAAACCGCGTCTAAATTGCGGTATGAACGGCCATCAATGAACAAGGTGATGGAACCGCTCTCCTCCGAGACTACCACCACCATAGCGTCTGACTGCTCGGTTATGCCCAAGGCCGCGCGATGTCGAGTGCCAAAACTCGGGTCAATATCGGGATCGCTACTCAGTGGCAATACGCAGCCCGCCGCCCTGACCCGAGACCCTTGGATAATGACCGCGCCGTCATGCAATGGCGTCTCTTTTACAAAGATGCTGTAGAGCAGCTTCCTACTCAATTTGGCATCAAGAACGACACCCTGATCAACAAACTCATCGAGCCCCACGTCCCGCTCGACAACGATTATACTTCCCAGCCTCGCTTTCGAGAGTCTGGCCGCCGCAACCGCAATCTCCTCGAACTGATTCGCAGCATCCAAGCGTCCTGATTTGAACAAGAGAGGCTGCACTCCTACTTTCGTCAAGGCTCTCCGTATCTCGTCCTGGAATATGACCACAACAACCAGAATGATGGAGCTCAGAAAATTATCGATAATCCACGCCAATGTAACCAGTCCGAGCGACTGAGCGACAAAAAATACGACCGCTACGAGCGCTAACCCCAACAACATCGGCACGGCTCTCGTTCCCCGCATAGCGAGGAGCCCCCGATAGACGAGGTACCAGACGATAGCTACATCGACGGCCCACACCAGATACGGAACAAATTCACTTACTGAAAGACCTTCCACGTTCCCTTCCCAGGTATTACTTGCGTAGCTCCGACAGCTCCGAACCCACGGTTGTATTCACGCGGACGCCAACTATCTTCACCGACTACGCCGCGACAGAAACACCTCCGCCGGACTCTCCACCCGCAGGCGGACTACCTTGCGGCCCTGGCGACAGGCTCTCACCTCGCATAATCCTATCAATATCGTCGGCGTCGAGCGTCTCTCGCTCGAGAACAGCCTTCGCCAGCGCGTGAAGAATGTCCTGGTGATCCGCTACTATCTTTTTAGCTATCTCATACTGGCTCTGCAGAATGCGCTTAACCTCTTG
>JAFMIS010000260.1 GCA_017853915.1 bacterium | reverse complement strand
CGATGATTACATGAAGGGCGTGAAGACCCGTCATGCAGTAATAGAGCCCGAGAAAGTTCTTGAACTCGTAGAAGTTTTCGGTCGCCCCGAATGGAAACATGCCGTGATGGTACTTGCCGGTGTATTCAATGGTCTTTATCACCAAGAACGCGGCTCCACATACAAAGCTATAACTAAAGTTGCGCACAACCCCGCGGTTATCTCCCTGCTGAGCCTTGGTCACAGCTACCGCCGCCCAGTAGCTTGAGCACAACAGAATGATTGTGTTGAGCCCCCCCCACCACACGTTTAGGTGATGACTTCCCTCATGAAACTCTTCGAGGTGGTAGTAGCGCATGATCGCGAAGCTACAGAACAGTACCGCGAAGAGCAGAACCTCCGTCGCCAAGAATAGCCACATGCCAAGCTTTGCGGCGCCATATGCCGTCGCGCTATCCATGTGGTGGATGTGTGGGGGCTCACCGGGAGCTACGTTGTGGTCCACTATTGCTGCATTTGAGCTCATAACGTCCTTGTCTATTGTTCCTATAATCGTGTATCCCTTGGACCCCCTTAGGCGTGCGCGTGGGTTCCGTAATTGTACGGCTCCTCGGTTACAACGGGAGTTGTCTCGAAATTCTCATGAATCGGCGGAGACGCTGTCTGCCACTCCAAGCTCTTCGAATTGTATGGATTGCGTGGAGCCTTAACCTTTCCAAAGAGAGCAGTGCCAAGCAGATTGAGCAGCGAGAACATGTATCCAAAACCATTCAAGAACGCTCCGACAGTGGAGAGCGTGTGCATAGCCTGATACTGAGGCGGGTAATCGTAGTACCGACGCGGCATACCATCCATTCCTAGGATGAACTGAGGAATAAACGTCAGGTTGAACCCGATAAAGAGCATCGCGAAAGCGATGCGCGCCAGACGCTCGTTGTACATCTTGCCTGTCATCTTAGGGTACCAGAAGTGTAAGGCAGCGATGAGTCCGATTACAGCACCACCCTGAATTGTGTAGTGGAAGTGCGCAACGACGAAGTACGTGTCGTGATAGTACACATCAACTCCAAGCATCGCGAGGTAGATGCCGGTAGTTCCTGCGACCATGAATAGGAACACGAATGCCATCGCGTAGAGCATCGGTGTTTTAAATGAGATTGAGCCTTTGTACATCGTACTCACCCAGTTAAACACCTTAATCGCGGTTGGTACCGCCACCAAGAACGTAACGATAGAGAAGAACTTAGCCGAGAAGTCGGAGATGCCCGCGACGAACATGTGATGCGCCCATACGATGAAACCTACGGCGGCGATCGCCACCGATGACAAGACGACCATCTTGTATCCAAAGAGTGGTTTTCTCGAGAATACAGGGATGATTTCGCCCACCACACCAAACGCTGGAAGCACCATGATGTATACTACTGGGTGAGAATAGAACCAGAAGAGGTGCTCCATAAGGACTGGGTCACCTCCCTTAGATGGATCAAATATACCAGCGCCAAACACTCGCTCAGCGATGACAAGGAGAAGCGTCATCCCGACTACCGGCGTGGCCACTGTCTGAATGACGGCCGTCGCGTAGGAGGCCCAGATAAACACAGGCAGCCGCATCCAGGTCATCCCGGGAGCTCGCAACTGATGAATCGTAACAAGGAAGTTCAACCCCGTCAGGATCGATGAGAATCCTAAAATGAACGCGGCAAAGACCATCAAGCTTACCGAGGTATCGGTGGTTGTGCTGTAAGGCGCGTAGAACGTCCAACCAGTATCGACTGGATTGAGCATCGCGACCGCTCCGCACAGAGCTCCAAACACGTAGAGGTAGAAGCTAAAGAGATTGAGTCGTGGGAAGGCTACATCCTTGGCTCCAATCATAAGAGGGATGAGGAAGTTTCCAAGGGTGGCGGGAATTCCCGGCACAACGAAGAGAAAGATCATGAACACGCCGTGCATTGTGAAGAGCACGTTGTATGTATGAGGATCTTTAACGATGCCAGGGATCGTGGGGCCAGCTGTTGAGAGCTCCAACCGCATCAAGAGAGCGGCGATTCCACCCGACACGAAGAAAATCATAATAGCGAAGAGATAGAGAAAGCAGATTCGCTTGTGATCAGTGGACGAGAGCCACGACCATAGACCTGTCTTCCAATTGAGGTAATTCACCTCTTCGTTAGCGTGTGCTGCGTGAGTGTGAGCTGACATACCTTTAACCTCTCTCTATTACTGCAAAGTCTTTAAGTATTCGATGATATCATTGAGGTTCTCATCCGTGAGCTTACCCTCGTACAGCGCTGGCATTACCGGACCATATCCGGCGACAACCTTGGCGGCTGGCTTCCAAACTGATTCCTTGATGTAGGCCGCGTCGACGAGCACCTCTGAGCCATCGGCGAGCTTCTCTTTTCGGCCCCAGAGCCCCTTGAATGATGGCCCTACAAGCTTGCTACCATCAAGGCTATGGCATGTTAAGCACAAGTTGCCAGTATCTGATACCAGCGCCTTTCCACGCTCAGCTGGGGTCATACCAGCAAGAGCGGCATCCGACTTCTTCGGGGCCGCGACAGGAGCGACTTCAATCTTCTGCGAACCATCGATCGTCTTGATGAACTCGATAATGCCGGTGATGTCATCATCAGAGAGCTGACCCTGATAGCTCGGCATTCCCATAGCTGGGTAGCCCGCCACAGTTTTTGCTTGGGGATTTAAGATCGATTCACGAATGTAATTTTCATCCGCGTTGTATGAAGAGCCATCAGCCAATTGCCCGTGCTTACCAAAAAGCTTTAACCAGGTAGGACCAACGCGGGCTGAGCCATCAAGACTATGGCAGGTAACGCACTGCTTCGCGACGTAAAGCTCCTTACCGCGATCACTTGGCTTCATAGCGGCGAGCTTTCTCTCCTCGCTATCGTCGGCCAACCAGCGCTCAAACTCCGCTTTGGGGAGGACTTTCAAGCGCGCCAGCATCTTGGAGTGCTCATTTCCGCAGTACTCGGTACAAAAAACCTGGAAGTCGCCGGTCTTGATAGGACGAAACCACTCATGCGTGTAACGACCAGGAATAACGTCCATCTTAGTTCTCATCACCGGAACAAAGAAGGAGTGAAGCACATCCTTCGAGGTCATGATGAGCTTCACGGGCTCGCCCACTGGCACGACCAGCTCACTCGTGGTGCGCTTGCCGTTTTTGTACTGAAAATCCCATGCCCACTTACGACCAGTTACATTAATCTCCATCGCGCCCGGGGGAGGTGTACGCAGATCCACAAATGAGTCATACCCTAACCAAGCCACCCAGATGCAGACCAAGGTTGGAAACACAGTCCAAATAACCTCTAAGGCGTTGTTCCCCTCGATCGCTGGGGTCTCGTGATCGACTCCATTTTTTTGGCGATATTTGACGGCGAAGTACAACATCGCGCCAACAATCGCCACAGTACAGAGGACTGAGATAATGGTGACGATGTCGTTGGCGTAATCTACCTTGTGCGCGAAATCCGATCCCTGCTCGCCTAATAATCCCAACATAACTGTATTTAACCCGCTACACTTTCAAACTTTCGCTCGCCGCTTAAGGTCGAGCCATTCACGAGCCGCTTCTTTCTCGCGAAGAGAAAGTAAACGAGCCCAAGACCAACGAGAGTCAACGCCCCGCCAATCCGTAAAAGACCAACAACTGCCCAGGTGTATTTTCCTTGGAGAGGATCGAATCTGAAACAATAGAGCAGCAGGTGATCGACCGCTGTCCCTATTACTCCCTTCGAGGCTTCGACTAGGGATAGCCGAACATCCCAGGGGGCAAACATAATCCCGGTGAAATACTGCGAGATCTCACCCGTCGGCGTCAATATCATAAGAGCCGCTGAGTGAGCGAAATCTTTCCCGTCTTTCACAAATTTAAAACCTAATTCGCTCATGAGATTCGCCGTCTGCGAGGGAGCTCCAACGAGATACTGAATTGCTCCAGCGCCACTCAGAGCGGAGCCGTTTAACCTTTGATCGAATTTACTCTTTATTTTAGCTGCGTCCTCAGGCGATTCGGACGGATCAAATCCCACAACGAGAACAGAGTAATCTTTAGCCAATTGCAGCGGGAGGTCGTTA
>JAFMIS010000259.1 GCA_017853915.1 bacterium | reverse complement strand
GTGCTCCCGTTTGGCAAATCCCACGCACAAAAAATCGGTATCGCAACCGGCGCAGCAACGTCCCTCATCCCTGAGGTTGTCTCCCTGGGCCTCGATCTCTTGATTACAGGGGAGCCGAAACAGGAGGCCTACCACTCTGCTCGAGACTTTGGGTGTTCGGTGATCTGCATGGGACACTATGCCAGTGAGACATTTGGGGTGCGTGCCCTAGAGCGTGTACTTGCGACGAAATTTCGTGTAGAAACTGAGTGGATCAGTGAGCCAACAGGAATCTAAACCTGCTGCGATGGAGTGTTGCAACCCCGATCACTGGGTCGATCGAGTTCAAGTATTAATGAAGTAAACATCACAACAACACTATGCAAGAGCTACAAAACCTCTCTTTACAGGGTAAACGAGTCCTCATCCGAGCGGATCTCAATGTGCCCCTCAACGACACCCTCGAGATCACGGACGACAATCGAATCAAGCAGTTTCTACCAACGCTGCAGACGGTCTTGGCGCAAGGAGGAAGAGCCATCCTGATGTCCCACCTCGGAGAGCCCTCAGGCCCCGATCCGAAGTTTTCCCTGCGGCCAGTAGCGCGTCGGCTCTCTGAGCTACTCAATACGGATGTCATCCTCGCTCCGGATTGCATCGGCCCCGAGGTGACTAAGCTTGCATCTGAGTTGCGTGACGGCCAGGTACTACTCCTCGAAAATCTACGATTTCAACCAGGGGAGAAAAAGAACGATCCAGAGTTCGCGGCCCAGCTAGCCAAGCTAGCCGATGTCTTTGTGAGCGACGCGTTCGCGACAGCTCATCGGGCGCATGCCTCCATGGTCGGAGTGCCGACGTTGGTGCGCGAGAAAGCGGCCGGCTTGCTCATGCAAAAAGAGATCACGTACTACCATCAAGCGCTCGAGAACCCCAAGAAGCCTCTCTGTGTTGTTATCGGAGGCGCGAAGGTTTCAAGCAAGCTAAACGCGCTTGTGAACCTTGCGGCAAAGGCGGACAAGCTCATTATCGGCGGCGCCATGGCGAACACGTTTCTTGCCGCTCAAGGTTTACAAATGGGGAGATCCCTGTATGAGCCAGACCTCGCGGGCAAAGCGCTGGAACTCCTCGGCACCCTGGCGCGGCGGGACTGCAAAGTTTACCTGCCTGTTGATGTGGTAGTCGCTCCCTCTCTTTCCAGTAAGGGGTTGGGTCGAGCGGTACCAGTTCAAGAGATTCCAGCCGACACGATGGCTCTCGACATCGGGCCAGCCACGAGTCTTCTCTATCGCGAGGCTCTCCACACCGCGGAAACCATAGTATGGAATGGTCCTATGGGAGCTTATGAGAACGAGGAGTTCGCTAAGGGCACTCATGACATGTGCGAATCTGTTGCGAACGCGCATGGCCTCACAGTAGTCGGCGGTGGCGATACGGACGCCGCGATCCACCATATGCAGCTAGCCCACAAATTTAGTTTCATATCGACCGCTGGAGGGGCCTTTTTGGCCCTTCTGGAGGGCAAAGGATTGCCGGGAATCAAAGCTCTCGAGTAAGTCGCGTCCCCCAATCTGAATCCTTGGCGCTCTATCTGGGCCGTTTATCCCTCGAAAGATCGAGTTCATACGACGACTTGGGGGGATAGATATCGGTCAGACGCCCCCCCCCTAAATTACCCCACACAACCTCGCTGTTATGTGATATTGCTTATGGCCTACCGGAAGCGCCCGCACATTAGTGAGGGAGCCACTGTAAAATGACGGGTTAATCAAGTAATGCCTCAAGAAGGTGAGAGACCTGCAGGTACCAGCAGCACTGGCCAGCGCGGCGAGGTCTCTCAACAGGTGCGCTCAGAGTTTTCGACGTTTTACCTGTCTGTCCAGGATTTTCGCTTTCTCGTTCGTAATAGCTCGGCATCTATCGTCTACTTCGAGTGCACTCCTCCGATTCCAATCAATCTATCGAGTAGTGACTTTGTTACGGCCCTCTACTCTCGTTCCTCGGTGTGCCTGGAAGCCAGCGAGGCTTTTATCCGTCGCGTCGATGAGCAAGCCATCGAGGACCTTTTAGGTTCCTCCATTCCCGAGCTCCTTCCCTCCTGGCGTGGTTGGGATCGCGTTTTCTCAAGATGGCACAGGAACACATTCTCCAGCGAGGCGTTCGAGCTCGACCTGCGAAACCAAGATGGAACCCACTGGACGGCGCAGTGCGCTCTGTACGGTGATATTCAGGACGGGCTCTTGCGCAAGTTTTGGCTCGTAGCGCGCGATGTTTCCTCTCAGGTCAAAGCGCTGCACGATCTCTCAACGATTGATTCTCACTATCAAGCGATGCTCAATACCCCTAACACGCTCTCCTTCCGCATCCTTCCTGATGGACGATGCGAGAGAATTAGCGCGGCTGCTATCGCTATAATTGGACTCGCTCGAACCGGCCCCCTCTCTCAAGCAGCGAAGCTGGCAGATCTTGTTCACCCGGACGATCTCGATAACCTCATGCAGGTATTTCAAGTTCGTTCACCTGAACCGATCGCGATACGCCCAGCCTCGGTCAGGTTTAGGCTTCGGGAGGAGGAATACGGGGTATTTATAGCCCGCAGGCATCCTATCTGGACACGATCAGGGGAGGTGGAGAGCTGCGATATCCTAGCGACTCGCGTCGATGCTCCCTCGCCAGACGACCACTCCGTCCTGTGCCGATCAGCAAGGGATTACCACAATCAAATAGCGCACGACCTCAACAATTATCTCATGATTATTGAGAGCCACGTGCGAGCGGCGCTCCATCGCGATTGCGACCAAACGCTCCTTTCTCCGGCCCTCGAAGCGCTTCAGGGGTGCAAGGCGCTTAACGCGCGGATCTTCGACGACCCATTTGACCCACACATAACGAGGGGCGCCTCGGATATCACGAGCGAACTCGGACGCATCGTTACCTTACTCCGACCTCTCATCCCGCAAACTGTGACTGTCGTAAACAAATCGGGGTCGGACGTTGTGTCAGTTCTGGCTGCCCCGTTCGAGCTTGAGCAGATCTTCGTTAACTTACTTCTTAATGCTGCTGAGGCGCTCCCTAACGATGGGTTAATATCAATAGAGATTACGCGTGAGCCCTCTCGACAGGTGCGCACAGTTGATTCTCAATGGATATCCATTTCGGTTCAGGACAATGGACCCGGAATTCCGAGGCATATTCTCCCGTTTATATTTGAATCCGGAGTCACTACAAAGACGAACTCACAACATCACGGCCTTGGCCTTCGATCGGTTCAACATCTCGTGAAACGTCTTGGGGGAACTATCTCCGTTAGTTCTAATGCTCAAGGCACGCGGTTTGGGATACAGCTGCCGCTCATGCGGTCTCCTAAAGAGGGCTCAGACCAGATCAAAACTGGAACAGTTGAGCCCCTACCCGTGTCGCCCTCCTTGCGAGTTTTAGTTGCTGACGACGAGCCTCTTATATTGGAGAGCTTCAAGGCGATGCTAACGTCTCTGGGGCATTCAATCGTTACCGCTCACACGCGAGACGCTGTACTTCACAGCGTCGCTACCACCAAAGAAAAATTCGACGCTATCATCCTCGACGACCAAATGCCCTCCTGTCGCGCATCCGATATCATCCAGCGCCTCCACGATCTCTCCCCTACAACATCTCTTATAATTACGAGCGGAGATCCAACAATAGCCAGGAAGATCTCCCTCGCGGAACGGCGCCTCACATTTCTACCAAAGCCGTGTACGTCCTTGGAAGTTACAGAGGCCCTTGTAGCAGCCGTTCAATCACAGCACATTGATTAGAGGGTGCTGGCATGATGGTAACAGTCTTGCAATAAATGCAGACGCACCCGTTACGGTTGATGTGAATCCCCATTCATACTCCAGGCGCCACCTAACGCCATCTTGGAGCCAACATACTCTTGTCGAGAGGAGCATTTACTCTAGGCTCTGCCAAGGCTCTAAAGTCTCAGGATGCCTCCAGACAACAAAAAACCCGACCCAACCTATTCGGTGGGATCGGGTCTCTCTGTGAAACAGCGAGGAGCGTTGGTTTCTAGCAATACGCTCCTAACCAGATATCCTTAGTAGCGTCCGCCACCAGAGTATCCGCGTCCACCACGACCAC
>JAFMIS010000258.1 GCA_017853915.1 bacterium | reverse complement strand
TAACATTGTTAAAACAAGAAGGCACTACCCTGTTTGGGGGTTCGCAGCCTGACCTCGAGGGAAACTATTTCAGATCTGAGGTTTTCTCTCCAGAGCCCGCGGGTGGGCTTGCCTTTTGTGCCCCCGCATCCCCTGGCTTGGTCGACGTCGAACCAAAAAGAGCGTCCATAATGGTTCGAACCAGGTCGTTTACGGTTCCAAGATGGGGCGCCAGGATCGAAATAGAGTAATCAACCGCTGACATGTATGAGAAAGCTAATGAGATGAGGAGGAGATTGAGTCCCACAAACTGGTAGGTAACCGAGTGCCCGAATAGATTGAACGAATAATCATGCAAGAGCAGCGCCATAATGCTCACCATCTGCAGCGCGCTCTTGACCTTACCCCCTGATTTAGCGGCAACAACATTCCCATCCTTGGCCGCGAACGCACGAAGACCGGTAACCCAAAACTCACGCGCCAAAATCAAAACGACCATCCAGCCAGGCACAAGAGACCGGCACTGCTCATCCCTCACAGACACCAGCATGACAAGAGCTGCCATTACTAGGATCTTGTCAGCCAGGGGGTCAAAGAGCTTGCCGAAATCAGTTACCGCCGCGTATCGACGCGCCAAGATTCCATCGGCGTAGTCTGTGATCGCAGCACACACGAATATAATTGAAGCGATCGTCAGCGATGAACGCGAGGGATCTATAAGAAAAAATACGAAAACTGGAATAAGCGCCAGTCGGAGGAAGGTTAACCAATTAGGGATCTTCTTATACCACTCAGCCATTTGAGTGGAGACTATACTGCTTTTTAAGCCGTAGTACACGCCTAACATACTCTCTGGTCTCTGAGTATGGGGGCACTCCGTTATATCGATCAACGGGAACCTCTCCAGCGTTATATGCGGCGATAGCGTATATCTCATTCCGGTACCGACGCAGAAGCTGGGCAAGATACTTAGTCCCTCCATGAATGTTAGAGGCGGGAGAAAAAGCGTTTCGAACACCCAGCATCCTGGCCGTTCCAGGCATCAACTGCATCAACCCCCGCGCGCCCTTGGGAGATACGGCGCGCGGATTGAACGCCGATTCGGCGTGAATCACCGCCCTGACAAGAGCTGGATCCACATCATGGAGTTCCGCTGCCTCATCAATTACATCCGCGTAAAGCTCGGGATAAATCTTCTGTCTACCGGGACTCCGGAAATACACACCCTTGAGGGATGCCCGAGTGCCCCCAAAATCGCGTGTTGCCATTCCCGTCATCCTCCGAAAGCTACCCCCAGCCGCCTTAGAGGTGAAGACCTCTGCCCGCTCACCCTCCTTCGGGGGTTTATTGGTAAAACGTATCGATCCATCAGCCTGATGAATTACATAAATGTGCGCCTCTCCGGCTTCAGCCAGATCCACTGCCCAACAAAAAGCAAGCACGACAAGCGCGCTAATATTTCGAACAAGTATTCGGTTGAACCCCATATGGTATCACCAAAATAGTTTGGGCCGGCAAAAGAGCATTGGGTTTTGGACGTGACTCGATGACCCACCCCATCCCGCCGTTTTGGCCATTACTTCTTTAGTCGGTGAAGCTTAAGATGCTGAGATTGGTATGAGAGCCTCACGCCTGGGGAAATAACGACGATCAGGTCGCCTGATAACACCCTGAAGGCATTGAGCATCCAGCTAGCTTGTTGAATAAACAAAGTTCTATAGTGACGTTGTATGCCCTGCCAAAGGCTCTGAGAATCCAAAGATAGCTAGCAAAAAAAATCGGCCCCGGGCGCTAGAACGCCTGGGGCCGCGAAAAAGGAAGCTCCCCGCTACGCGGGGAGCTGTGCCACTACTTGAGGAGCTGAACAGCGAGCACTGGCTGCTGGTTCGCTTGCGCGAGCACCGCAGCACCAGCCTGTTGCAAGATGTTCAACCGAGTCAGCTCTGCCGCCTCGGCAGCCACATCCACATCACTGATTCGAGCCTCCGCAGCATTGATATTCTCTCTGCTGGTGGTGAGGTTCGTAATCGCCGTATTGAGTCGGCTTTCGACCGTTCCCAAAGTACCCCGGAGGGTATTAAGCGATGTGATAGCGCCGTTTACAGCTACGAGAGCGGCCCGAGCAGCCGACTGCGCATAGACTGTGGTATCACCGCTGATTGAGTACGTCAGCAGAGATGAGCCAGCGTTAGCAAGTCCCAACTTCTGCAACGTCGATCCGTTCGCGTTGTCAAATGTGATCTGAGAGGTTGATGCCCCATCAAATCCGACCTGGAACGCGATCTGCTGCGAACCGGATAACAACTTCACGCCGTTAAATTCGGTCGTGACAGCAATACGTTCGATTTCAGAACCGAGCTGAGTAAACTCGATCTGAAGGGCCGACCGCTGCGTTGTCGAGTAGGACCCGTTAGCTGCCTGCTGAGTAAGCTCAGCGAGACGGCCCAGGACCTGCCCAATCGACGCCAACGAACCATCGGCTACCGAGATAGCCGATATACCGTCTTGCGCGTTACGAATACCGATTGATGCTAGGCGCGAGTTCACCTTCAGAGACTCCGCAATCGACAAGCCTGCAGCATCATCGCTGGCTCGATTGATTCGACTTCCTGAAGATAGCGCCTCGTACACCCTATTCAATTTATCAGACGACTGTCCTAACGCCTTCTGCGCTCGAAGCGAGGAGATGTTAGAATTAATACTTATTGCCATAGGACCTCATCCTTGATGTATGGTCGGCCACCCCGCCAATCCTTGCGCAGAGCCCCTCTTCGGGCACAACACCAACCATGGTTTATATACAAAACCGAAGCCACACTGCTCTTCGGAGCGAATTACAACATCTGTACAGCAACAACCGGAACCAACTTCAACAAGACAACCACCCTGTTAGAAACAACCTCACAAATCTACTCCGCGGGAATATGCATCCCCGTGGCACCTGGCGCTAAAACACCACGTGCGCCCGACCACGACCGCGATGTCGTCGTGGGTACGACTACCCGCACTCAAGATGATCGAGCATCTCAAGCCATCTCTCGACACCAACTACTCCCGCGCGCAATCCTGCCACCGCATCTGAGTAACTATTGGCGATCCATCATGACGTCTTCACGAGCAGCCTGGTTTTTCAAACCGATCAGCTCCTCTGGCTCGCCATCGTCGAACCCTATTCAACTTTGATCACATCAATCATGTATTTCTGCAGCTTGCGCGTTTCTCCCTCCTATCTTCCATCCCTGTCACCATTAACAATCACTCATTGAAAATTTTACTCGGGGCTCATGCTCCAACCCCTCCAAGCACCTCGGCGCTTCAGTATCACCAGAAAGAGGTCCTCCGGCTCTTCGACGCCATTTCGTTTCCACAGGCGTGATTATTTCATCTCTCATCACGACCATCGCTTTCTCCAGCATTCACACCAACTCGATGATTGACCCCTATCAGACCCGTCTCCGGGCCCGGCGAGCGATATCCCGCGACTTCCTCTAAGCCGACAAACCTCGCTACCAGAGCGAAATGGCTATTAGCTTGCAGTATCATCGCCCGTGCCTCTTTAAACTCATGACTATGCCCTTGCCGTTTCTAATCCAAATCTTCTTCACCTCGGCGTCTCGCGCGATGGCTTCAGGCCACGCGCGCGAGACAACCGGGAAGATAGGCACATCACACTACTCTGACATCCTCATCCACTACCGAATCACTAGCGCAACAACTGCACTGCCAGCTGTGGCTGTTGATTTGCCTGGGCCAGTATGGCGGCGCCGGCCTGTTGCAGAATGTTGAGTCGAGTGAGCTCCGCGGCTTCAGTAGCCACGTCAACATCACTAATTCGCGACTCAGCAGCGAGGATATTCTCTCGACTTGTCGTCAAGTTCATAATCGCGCTCTGCAACCGACTCTCGACCGTGCCCAACGAACCACGCAGCGTGTTGAGAGATGTAAGAGCCCCCGTCACTGCCACCAGCGCAGCTCGAGCGGCTGATTGCGCATACCCCGTCGTTGTTCCCGTCAGAGAATAAGTGAGAAGGGACGACCCCGCCGTAGCCAACCCAAGATTCTGGAGCGTAGCTCCACCACCTTGATCCATGACGATCTGAGAGGTTGAGGCCCCATCAAATCCGACC
>JAFMIS010000257.1 GCA_017853915.1 bacterium | reverse complement strand
CTCTATTTGGTGGATGCTCAATCTTCATCGGATAACGTTTCAGTGAGCGGGCGCTATTGCGATCCGCTCGAATATTTTGTTCTACCGCTTACTCAATGTCGTCTCGACATTCGATAACTACCTCTCGAACACATGCGGCCGGTGAGAGCGACATTAACCAACGAACGGTCTTCATCAGATCTTCTGGTTGAATCATGTCACTACTTGCCAACGGGCTACCTCCCCTCTTCGCCATTTCAGTGTCAATCCAGCCTGGGCAGATTGTGGTTACCTTGACGCCGAACGCGGCAAGCTCACGATATAAGGATTCACTCAGTCCAACCAAGCCAAATTTGCTTGCTCCGTAGGCTCCCCACCCTGCAAACCCAATCTTGCCGGCCCTAGAGGCAATATTGATCACAATGCCACTCTGTTCAGCCACAAGAATGGGCACGACCTCTTGAAGCAATTTGAAAGGCCCAACGAGATTTACATTCAGGAGAGAGGTAAGTTTATCTAGCTGCACGTCCAAAGTCCCAGCACCACCCTCTCCTGCATTATTGACCACAACCTGGAGCCGGCCGAACTCTTTTGGAATGCAACGCACCGCATCGACTATCGATTGCGGATTTGAGAGATCCAACTTAATTGGAAGAACCGATGCGGCGGGTACGCCAGCCTCTGCAGCTATAGACGATAGTCTATCTGTGCTACGCGCCATCGCGGCTACCTTAAACCCTTCACGAGCAAGCCCGATAGCAAGAGCGCGCCCCACTCCCTGACTTGCGCCTGTTACGATCGCTACATCATTTGAAATCATATAATCTAACTAAAGGTAGAACGCTTCGGCCAGGAGGTCTCGGCGCGCCAGCGTCCGAGACTCCACCTGGGCTGTCTAGTTATACCCAGGTTAATTATCGGCAATCAATTCCTGCTTGATGATCTCGGCCAGTTGAGATGGGGTCAGTGATTCGGGGCGGATGCGAAGAAATCGCCCTCCAGGTACCACGAGCTCCCCCGGATCTGTGAAAACTAGGTCAATAGCATCGAGGTGCTCCCCTCTATCTCCCTGGTCACGTCTCCGCTCTATCCTACGAGCATCTCGAACTTCCTTGGGCACGTCGAGCCAAAAATAATGAATCGTCGCCTTAACCCTTAGTTCGGACAGTAAATAGGACAGACGGTCAGACGAATTGACTCCGCCCACGAGGATGATTTGCGGCCAACCCTCTTCGGCGTAATTGTGGATGAGGGACACAGCATTTCTGATGCCGAGTTCAAAATCCTCAAAGCACCACGGATTCGTAGAACTCAACCCCTTGATGTCAAGAAGAGCCGCGCGCGGGAGCCTGCTTAGCAACTCCCTTCCCGTAGTTTCCTTACCGGCGCCGCCGCAACCATTGATTAGAATAAGGTCTATCATCGATCCCGAACTTCAAGGGTATAACGTTAAAGCGCACGGGGCGCGGCCTCCGTACTTTGATTTCAGCGATCGCCGAGTTCCGCGCTCCCGTGCCGTGCGTTGTTATGCCCTGACTCAGCGGATTAAGTCTATCATATTTTCAACAATCTCCACCGGATCCTTCTTACTCACATCAATGACATTGAAGCTGCCAACAGGAATCGACAACTCAGGTTGCGCACTTGTGTACTTAGCGACAAGTTCTCGAACCGATTCTGGAGTATCACCAGAATCTCTAGCTCGATTGATAAGTCGACTGGCTCTTAAGTCATCGGGCAAGTGAAGCCAAAAATACCGGACGTCCAAGGGGCGGTTTAGTAGTGCTAAAAGCCGATCGAGATGTGCTTGTGTAAAAATTCCGCCGCTAAGAATTGCAGGGTCCACACCCTCATCGAGATAGTTTCCAATTACGGCCGCTGCATTACGTATCAGAAGATCATCAAAATGTGCGTTCGGCTCCCAAATTTGGAGTGCGGTCATCCAGCGCATGTGTGTCCACGACGCGCGGGGCAGCTTTGAATAAAGCAACTGTCCGTTCGTGCGTTTTCCGGCACCGCCATTTCCGACTATTAGGACTAGCTTTTGCATGAACTTATTAAGGGCATAACATAAGTATTGTGCAGTTCTGATGATCTAATCTGCACACATCCGCCCGAATTGTACTCCTCCCATCAATTCCTACTCAAGCTGAACAGAAGCCTAATAAATACAACTTGATAGACAAACCTCCCCTTTTTGGCGCGTCCGGTGTGTATCCCGCAAGGCGTAGATCTCCAGATCCAGGATTGCAGCGCACGAAACTTTTTTGTGGTCTGTCGCGATCTATCTCCCATGAACTCAAGCGGACGACCCACAAAGTTTCTTGATCTCGTGCGGGAGCGTATTCGGCTTAGACACCTTAGCTATACCACAGAGAAGAGCTATATCGGATGGATTCGAAGGTTCATCTTGTTCCACGGAAAGAAACATCCACAGGAGATGGGCGAGGAGCATATCGTCGCATTTCTCTCAGATCTGGCCGTTCGCAGACACTGCTCGCCGGGCACGCAGAATCAGGCGCTTAATGCGCTCGTATTTCTCTTTCGTCACGTTCTCAATCGGGACATCGGCGAATTCAAGGGTATCATGTGGGCTCGCCGCAAGCAGAGAGTTCCTGAGGTTATGACGCGGGAGGAAGTGACGCGAGTCCTTCAAGAGCTCAAGCACCACCCTCAAAAATGGCTTATCGGATGTTTGATGTATGGGTGCGGATTGCGGCTCTCAGAGGCGCTGAACTTGCGAGTGAAAGACATCGAATTCGGCCAGGGATTTATTGCTATCCGAGACGCCAAGGGCAATAAGGATCGAATCGTCCCTCTTCCGAAGAGATTGGCAGAGCCACTGAGGAACCAGTTATCAAAAGCAGAGGAGATTCATCAAGCCGATATAAGGGCGGGATACGGACGGGTCTCTCTGCCGTATGCCCTTTCGAAGAAGTATCCGAATGCCGACCGCGAATGGGCGTGGCAGTACCTCTTTCCGTCCACTAAGCTATCGCGGGACCCCCGGAGCGGCGACATAAAGCGTCACCATATCTTCGATACATTCATGGACGACGCCATCAAAAAAGCGGCACACGCCGCGGGGCTCTCAAAACGAATTACTTGCCACACCTTTCGGCACTCCTTTGCTACCCATCTCTTGGAGAATGGCAGGGATATTCGGCTTATTCAGGAGCTACTCGGACACAGCGATGTGAAGACCACGATGATCTACACTCATGTAGCAAAATCGCCGGTGCCGCGGATAGTTAGCCCGATTGATGAGCTGTAGGTGACCCAAAAATCCAGTCACTCACTGGCGGGTTCTCATGGAATACCCTCTCAGGTGGTAGGTCTCTCGAGTCTCCTCGTTTCTTAAGACAAATCAGCGCGGAGGAGCTGTTACTCTTCGTGACTCTGCCCTCTCTGCCAGGCGCGCTCACGCTGCTTACCGGCGAGTACGGTAATAAGCAGCGAGCACAAAGCTCTCCGCTGGCTTTAATTGTTATCCCTTTGCCGCTGACCACGCAACTTCCATCGTGCACTCTCGATGACATGCTCTATGAAACAAGACACATTCACCCATATCGAGGGCTCCATTCTCACCATTCGTGGACAGCGGGTTGTTCTCGACTACGACCTTGCTAGACTGTACGGGGTCTCAACGAAGCGACTCAATGAACAGGTTAAACGAAATCGCGACCGCTTTCTCGAAGACTTCATGTTTCAACTGGAAGCTCAGGAGGTTGCAAATTTGAGGTCGCAAATTGCGACCTCAAATGGACCGAGAGGCGGGCGGCGCTATCGACCGTATGTATTTACAGAGCACGGCGCGGTCATGGCAGCTAACATTCTCAGCAGCAAGATAGCGATTTATGCAAGCATTGTAGTCGTACGCACGTTCATTCGCATGAGGACGATGCTTGCCGAACACCGAGAGCTTAAGCGGCGGCTGCAAGATATAGAGAAACGCCTCGCTCAGGGGTTCGCGGAGCATGAGCAGGAGTTGCAGGAAATTAGATTTCTAATCTCGCAACTTGAGAGGCCGATCGAACAGCAGAAGAAGACGAGGCTCGGCTTCTAGGAAATAACGTTGCTATAAGCGGGGTGTCCCGCCTCCGCTTGATACCTTTGTTAGCCTATCACGAAACATTTGAGGCGAT
>JAFMIS010000256.1 GCA_017853915.1 bacterium | reverse complement strand
TCGCGTCCGGGCGCAGCTCATGAATCAGCCGATTGGCGAGATTGAGATACGCCACGGCATCCTCGTCGACGTTGGAGCAGAAGTAGTGATCGTAGGAGGCCACGCTCGCCCCCAACCCGTGATCGCGGTAGATCATGCTCGTAACACCATCAAAGCGGAAGCCATCAAACTTGAAAGCGTCGAGCCAATAGCGACAATTCGATAGTAGAAAATGGAGCGTCTCCGCTTTACCATAGTCAAAAAGCCGCGTGTTCCAAGCTGGATGCTCGCCGCGGGCGCCCCCGTGAAAATACAGGGTATAAGAACCATCAAGCTTACTGAGACCCTCGACCTCGTTCTTCACCGCGTGCGAGTGAACGAGATCCATAATCACCGCGATGCCCAAGCCGTGAGCGGTATCAACCAGCTCCATCAGATCTTCCGGGGTGCCGAAACGAGAAGACGGCGCGAAAAAATTCGAGACCTGATAACCAAAAGAGCCGTAGTACGGATGCTCCTGGACCGCCATGAGCTGAATAGTGTTGTAACCAGCCTCAGAGATGCGAGGTAGAATCCTTTGCGTAAACTCCTTGTAGCTTCCAACACGGGGTTCCTCTTGGGCCATCCCAACGTGTGCTTCGTAAATTCTCGGAGCGCCGCTTGGAACTCTGAACGTGGGGTTCCTCCATACGTACGGAACCTCGGGATTCCATACCTGTGCGCTAAATGCATGGGTCGCGGGATCCTGAACCGCGCGCCGGCAAAACGCGGGAATCCTCTCTCCGAGAACCTCACGACCATTCTCCATCCACCTAACCAGCAACTTGTAGTGTTGACCGTGCGTCAGAGCCCTGTGTGGAAGCGTCAACTCCCAGGTGCCATGTTCAAGCCGAGTGAGATCGTTTTCAGCGCGAACCTCCCACTTACAAAAATCACCGATCAGGGTAATACGGGTGGCGTTGGGGGCTCGTTCGCGAAGAATCCAGGAATTATCGCGAAGGTGCAGGCCAAAATACTCGTGGCCTGATGCAAAGTCACTAAGAGTCCCAGTGTCCCCAACAAGCCGGCGCAACTGATGCCCCGCCAACCACTGGCGATGATCAATCGCCCCCTGATAGGGACTAAGCCAGGGATCTATCGAAGAAAGGTTGCGGGGCTGTCGCTCTGCTGTCTGCATGTTGCTATGCTAGTAAATGACAACCCCTTGTGGAAGTCTGGCGTTGTATTATTACTGAGATCAAATGCCGGGGATCCCCATAACGCAGTGTTATTTTTTATGACTGAACATTTGAAGACTGAGAACATCTGTCACGCGCTGACGGTCTACGATGGACTTACGGAGGATCTGGTCGACGTGATCGTCATCGAAGCCTTCTCGCTGCAGTCCTTCGCGGCGCAATTCGATGTCTACCTTGAGAGCGATCCTCACATGCTTGATCGCTACGCGGTCGGGCCCGATGACGCTGAGTTTGTGCGCCAGGCACTCGGCGAACCGTACGATTTCGATTTTTCGCGCTTCGGCTATTTTATTGAGGCTGCGGAGGGGTAGCTTTGGCTGCAAGCCCGAGGGGCGCGAACATCCCCTTATCGATTAATTCGATCGCCTCTGCGCTGATGCTATACATCCAACCGGAGGTGGTCTTATCCGCGACAAGCATCCCAACATCTTTGAAGTGCTCTAATTCCTGCCGACACCGCACAGCGTCAACTCCACTGTCTGCGGCACGCTTCCAGCCTAGAGCGGAGATCACCTCATCGAGGGGAAGGCTCACGCCGAGGTCCCGAGCACGGAAGAACTCCATTACCTCTTTGAAGCGTCTAGGCATCTCAGGAGTCATGCTGAACCAACGGCATAGTCCCTCCGCCCGCTGCCGCAGCCCCTCAATCGAAGCCTCGGCGGCAAGGCCGTCCTTGAGGCGCGTCAGTCGGTCTGCCGAGCGCTGCATACCAGAGGCTATCTCCGCCAGCTGCTCGGTGGTGTGAGAGGACTGAAGCGAGGAGAGACTGCGTGTACCAAGCCGCTGCAGATCCTCCGCAAACTGCAGAAGGTCGTGTCGCACGAGCCGCATTTCCTGACGAGAACACGATTGTTGGTCTGGCATGCGCGGTATGTTACCGGGGCCACCTTGGTAATCAACACAAAACAACACCGCCCGCCCGATCGGACTCCAGTTACGGACAGCCCCGGCCTTAAACGAACAGGGGAGCCCCCTTGTTGGTGTGCTTCAAGTGAGTCATTGATGCGCAAGTACTCTAGTGGGCCCTGAGTGAGTCATCGATCGAGAACGCGACTTTACAGCGCACTTTGAAGAATTTTACCGCATCCTCACGCACTACCGCTGTAAACTCTTCAATACTGAGCGATGTGATGTTTCTGATGGTACGCACAGCCTCGGCCAAGCACAGCTGCGCGGCATCGTCCCAACTCTTCTCCGACTCGCCACTTAATTCGATAATCTTACTCACGCCGCTCGTAGCCTGCGCGCGCGCGGCCTTGTGTTCGCCTCGGTATCCTGTCGCCTCAGTCATATCTCCTCCTAGTACACTCTGTGAAAGCATATCGCGCACTGACACGGGCTGCTATGGTCGTCGTTACGCTGCTCGTAGTCATGGTGTCAGATCGCATAGCGCGCCAGGATACAAACGTTACAGAGAGAATGTATCCAACTGAGGAGCGTCTATGACACGAGAGGAAATTCGAGCCGCGCGACGAGAGAGGCTATCACGGGCAAATCCCGCCCTGTTGTTTTTCGCCGGAGTGGCAATCGGAACGGGTATGGCATACCTACTCGATCGCCAACAGGGGAATCGGCGCCGTGCTGTCGCTCGAGATAAGGCCTGGAGCGCCGTTCGCCATTCCGGCACTTTGGCCGGGAAGACCTTGAGGCACCTACGCAACCGCCTCCAGGGAGTGGCATCGGGCATTGCCCACACAATAACTGAACCGGGGGTAGTAAGCGATCGCAAGTTAAGCGATCGAATACGCTCTACGATCGGTCGAACCATCCCCTCCCCGCACTCCGTTGATATCGCCGTTCATGACGGAAGAGTAACCCTGCGAGGTGTCCTCAAGCCCCATGAGACAGGGTGCCTACTTGAGGCGATCGAGAAGATTCCGGGGGTTAGGTCGGTTGATAACCAAGTTCTCGATACCGCCCCTACCCAGAGCCCGGTTCAGTAGCGGCAAATTGAAGCGTTGACGCCTGCTCGGACATCTAACGTACATAGCAATCGGTTTTGTCCGAGGTATTTACTCTCATGGCCACTACGAGTTTTTCAATCCGTCTATCCAAGGACGAGGAAAGGATCGCCCAACTTCTCACCCGAGACGCCTGGGTATATTTCAGTAGCCTCATATCATCTCGCGATCTCTTTCACGTAAAGGAGATACCGATGATGCCACGCAGTGGCAGTATAACCATCGTTGCGGACGAAGAGGTTGTCCAATACTATCTCGATTTCTCATCGGCCTACGAAGAGGAGCTCGCCCTCGCTGGGTGGGAGGTGTCGCGCAGTAAGGCAGCCGCGCAGAGCTTTTGCGTTAAGCTTCAGGACATCTCCGGTCAGGTTGCTGGGGCTGGACGGCGTTCACAGGAAGCCGTGGGTTAACGGGTCGGCCTAGTGCTCATAGCCCTCACCGTGATACCTGTCGCGCGTGCGGTAAAAGAATCGGGGCTGTATATCCCTAAAATGGAAGCAATCGCATCCCCAAGGGTGCGAAGCACCCTGATTCAAAGCGCGCCCGTCACCTCAGTACGTTGCGGCGTTTTCATACTGAAGCTGCTGTGGTCATGAGATTCGAGTAGAGACTGAAGATATCTCCCGGACTCCCTCGAATGTCTGTGCCCCTAGGTACGGTTTGTCCCCAGAGTCGCCAAGCCACGGTTTGATCAAGGTGCCCTGTCTGCTTACCCTAGGAGCGCCGATCCCGCGGGCAAGAGGTTCCGGAGTTGAAGTTCCGAACAAAAAACAGAGTGGCGAGGACCATCAGTAGATAGGCCGGCATATTCCAGACACCGACCGACGGGCGAAAAAAGAAGCCAAGGTTAGGCAGTAGGTATAAGAGGAGTGTTGCTAGTAGGAGCCGCGCGCGGCAGTCGACGAACATGGAGTGATACAGCAGGAACACAAGGGCCCCCAACGTGAGAATTAAGTAGTGAGGCCAGG
>JAFMIS010000255.1 GCA_017853915.1 bacterium | reverse complement strand
GAACCACACAGAGTTCCTATCGCCGTGCCGAGAAAATCGTGAACACTCGATCCACTTGATATCCAGGGATGCATCAGTGAGTAGTGATGGGTAGCGAGCCACCAGCGGTCACGCGAACTTGCTGATACACACCACTCATCTGAGGCATTTCGAACGATCGGCTCCCGCGCGCCTGAATGGATATCCTCCCGAAACACGCCGAGAGAATCGGAAAAATACATCACTCCCGCCACTGGAACGGCAACAATACCCGCTACCGGCCACACCCCATGGTCGACTCGCTTGGTGAGCGCAGCCGCTATACAGAATTCATGGCGCCCCTCAACAAAATTCTTAGTCCCATCGATCGGATCAATAATAATGTGAAGGGGGGCCTCCATGAAGCGCGCATAATAATGAGGAACCTGCTCCGCCGCCACTGAATGCGCCGACACCATCTCCTCACCTAGCACAGCGATATCCGGAAAGGACTTCTCAAGCTCTCGCACAAAATAGCCCTCGACCGCGTGATCAGTAGAAGTAACCAAGCTCCCATCACTCTTCTTGCAAGCGGCACGAGAGCTCTTGGAGACGGCCTCCATAATCATCGGCATGACATCTCGAATGAGACGTCGGCAGACCTCAACAAACTGATCGTGCGGGGGATGTACTGAACTCACAACTCCTCTGCCCGCTCCAGCAGCACAATCACTCTACTGGATACGCCCTTTCGCTAACTGGCCTACAAATTCATCATCCTTCACCGCGGCCTCAAGGGCACTTCCCATTGCCTGAGCGAGAAGCTTTTGAACCCCCTCCTCATCAAGCAAGGGATGACTCGCTGTAGCCTCACCCGAGAAGGTAGCGTTGTAGATCGCATGAGCGCGGGAATCACGAACAACCACCTTCACACGAGCTGATGCCTTGGCCTCCGAACTCGGGAACGCGGGATCCACTGTGGCCCTCCACTCCGTAATCGTCCCATCGATTGTGGGCGCGTCAATAATCGCGATACGCGCTCCCGCTTGTCGCAGGTATCGAGTAAACCCCTCCTCTACAACGGCTGAGAGATCCCCTTCAGAATCGACATCTCGCCCATCAATGGTAACTATCGTTGGAGATCCCCTCCCATCCGCAAACCTACCGACTTTAACCTTAACCGGCGCTGTAGCAGCCGAAGGCTCCACAGCACTCTGAGGTTCGGGCACATTCGGTACCGACATACGAACTCCTATTTCGGGAGCGCAGGCTGTGAGGGTTGAAAGTGCGAAGGTGAGAATAATTCCACGGAAGTTGTTCATGCCCATATAGCGTTTTCCAAAAGTCTGTAGCGAAATCCCGTCTTTTGGAAAACGCTATCTATTCGCGGATGCGAATCAAAACAATAACCGATAGTGATTTAGGGCAAAAGCCTTGCCAGTTTCACCGGCAAGGACTTTTGCGAATCACCATAGTTTCCCGTGTAAGCCCTGATTTAGCAACAGGGATAGCCCTACAGATCCATCTGGCAGCGAGACACTTCGGACCGGACTAGCTCTGAGGGGTCATCCGTCGCTTGCTTCACGATCTGTTCACTCGCTCGTTGTTCACCCTGACCTCCAATTTTCGCAAGCGCGCATACCGCCCATACCGCGTGCTGACGCACAACCGGAGAGGGATCATGAAGAGCGGCCTCCCTAAGACTTGGGAGCAGCTCAAGTGACTGCGTATTAACCGCGACGCAGGTCGCGTTCCTCAGGAGTCCCTCACGTTTGGCCCGCATAACAGGCGTGCCAGCAAATTGGGCTACGAAATGCGCATGGTCCCGAATAGCTAGAATCCTCGCCAACTCAATCTGCTGACCTACTCCTTGAGAAGCCTCGAACTCCGGGAGGTCCGGCCTCTTTCTTCCCTTGATCGATACCACATTAAAGGGGCACACATCCTGACAGATGTCACATCCAAAGAGCCATTCACCCACAAGCGACCGCTCCTGCCAAGCTAAACTACCCCGTTTCTCAATCGTCAGGTACGAGATACAGCGACCGGCATCGAGAATACGCTCACTTACGAATGCGCCGGTGGGACAGCTCTCCAAACATCGAACACAGGATCCACAACCTCGCGGCTTCTCTTCCGGAGCATCCGAAAGCCCATCTACCGTCAGATCGCACAGGACCTCTCCTAGGAACATAAAGCTCCCGGCTCGAGGAAGGATCAGCATCGTATTCTTACCCACGAAACCGATCCCAGCACGCTTGGCTATAGCTCGTTCCAAGAGCGGCACCGAATCAGAGAAGACGCGATAATTAAAGTCCGTAGCTATGTGCTGCCGCACCCGTGAGCACAAGCCCTCTAAGCGGACTCGAAGAACCTTGTGGTAATCCTTGCCCCAGGCGTAGCGCGCAACGCGACCATACCCCCTACGCAAGGGAGCCCGCTCGCCGCGGTCATAGAACGCCCCCACTGAGATAACGGTTTTTATGCCATCAAGGAGTCGACCAGGATCTGAGAGTAAACTAGGGTCTCGCCGCATATATTCCATATCAGCGGCATAGCCTGCAGCCTGCCATTGCTCCAAAAATCCTCGGTCCTGACCCAACGCCGTGGCCTCAGACACCGCCACAACTGAGAGGCCCTCCTCTAAGGCCAGCTCACGTAAAACATTGAAACCGATTGAAGGCATAGCAAACTCAAAAACTTCCCAATCTCGATGCGAAGCGTAGCCGCAAGCCGCTGCTGTGCTAACTACGCCTTAAGAGCTCCCAGGCCCTAGCTGGAAGCGCCCGTCTCCTTACAAACGCCTTCGGGCTCAGAACGCTCGCAAATCCCTCTCGAAGCTACCACTAAGGGTCTCCGGAGATAAACCTCAACAAGCTCCCACCAACACCATACCCCACCTATCCCAACGGGATCATGCTTGCCCACTAGCCCGATCGCGGCCACGCAGCCCATTTTTAGGCCCTTACGAGATATTGACTCGGGTACTGTCCGGGCGGCTCGACAGACCGCATTCAACCAGGTAAGCTACGGGGCGTTGTTTGTGTCCCTATCGTCTAGCCTGGCCTAGGACGTGACCCTTTCACGGTTAAGACACGGGTTCGAATCCCGTTGGGGACATTTTACTTCCTTTACCCTCGGGTGGAACGCCGCGGGTAGGAGGCGGTCCATGACCCACAGGGCCCTTGGACTCCTCCCTCCCGGCGGCGCGTCATACACCCTCAACAGCTATGGCGCTCCCCTCCACGCAATCATCACAATCATCAGCGGCTGAGCGTTTTAGCGCTGCTCTCCAGCTTATCCCTGAATTGGCCGATGTAGAGCGGGTCATACGCTCAACGTTCACCTCTGATGTCGCTCCGATGCGAGACATTCCAGAGTACCTACTTGCGCTCGGTGGCAAGAGAATTCGGCCCGCCCTTACGTTACTGTGCGCTAAGGCTCTTGGAGCCCAGACTGTCTCTCAGGACGTGATAACGGTAGCCGCGGGTATTGAGCTTATTCACATGGCGACGCTGATGCACGATGACATTATCGATCAATCCCCCGTGCGACGTCACAAGCCCTCGCCATACGCGCAGTTCGGAACTCCGCTGACCTTACTCTCAGGTGATTTTCTTTTGACCCGCGCTTTTGGACTCTGCGCTAAACTTGACGATGAGATAATAACTGCAACCGAGCAGGCGTGCATCGAACTAGTTGAGGGAGAAGCCCTTGAAACCACCCTTCACACGGAGCGCCATGATCTTTCATCTAGCCTTACTATCGCTCGACGAAAGACCGCCTCGCTTTTCCGTCTCGCTGCTTTCTGCGCGGCTCAGATCTCAGGTTCAACTCCCGCAACGATCGAACACATGTGTCGATTCGGCGAGTCCCTCGGTACAGCTTTTCAGATCATCGACGACATCCTCGACGTAACTTCAAACGAAGCCACTCTAGGTAAGAGGCCGGGCCTCGATATCGCCGAACGAAAGCCATCTATCGTAAATATACTATGGCTCGCGAGTGGGGACCCCGCGGCACAGAGATTGCTGACGGCTCCATGCTCGGATGAAAGCGAATTCGTGAACCACTCGCTGGAAACCTTGAGAGCGAGCGCCGTGATGGAAGAAGCGAAAGCTCTCGCTACATATCATTCTGAACTCGCATCGTCCGCGCTGCGCGCGGCCCTGAACTCTCCCACACCGGACACGCAGCCAGCGA
>JAFMIS010000254.1 GCA_017853915.1 bacterium | reverse complement strand
CAAAAAACATCCCGTCCGATGTATGCTGGTCACTTGCCAAAGCGTTTGCGCTCTTTGGCTTTGCTTGGATGATCGCCGCGCCAGCCTCGGCTGGCTTGTACCAGTTACATACGGGATGGATTCGAGCCACCTTTGCAGGCACTGCTGTGTTGGGAGCCTTTTTAGTCGCCAAAAAATTTCATTTTCAAGCGTCATCTTTACAAACTCACATCAGGTCGATTCTCTTTCCCGAAATACTTTTTCTCGCTGTCTTTTTTACCTTCACGTTCATCTGGTCGCTCCACTGTGGGATCGGCGGTGGAGAAAAGGTAATGAACTTTACCTTCCTAAATTTCTTCATCCACAATGATCAGCTGCCTCCTCAAGATCCCTGGGCAGCTGGTGTTCGCATGCAATACTATTACCTGGGCAGCTTTGCTCATGCTCTATGGCACAGACTTAGTGGAATTCCCTCAGCAGTGGGATATGGCCTCGCGGTCGCTACCGACGCAGCCGGGCTAGCCTCAGTGTGTTATGCCATCCTACGCCTCGGGGGATTGCAGCAATCACGGGCGTTCCTAGGATCGGCAGTGTGCCTCTTCGCGGGGAATGTGCAGACACTATGGAATGTACTGGTAGAGCGCCTTCCGATGAATTCGGATCTCTTTTGGAAGAGCAGCCGCGCCTTTGATCATGGGCATTTCAGTGAATTTCCTCTATGGACGTACCTGTTTGCCGATTTACATGCTCACAATATCGGTATCGTCTTGGGTCTGGTATGTGCTTTCTTCTTGCTAGCCCTGATGCGCTCTGAATCCCAAGGAGCTTCATGGATCCTGGCGGCGTTTCTCGGTTTTTCGGCTGGAATTATCCCTGTCTCTAATACCTGGGATATTTTCATGATCATCGCGCTATTCCTTGGGGTTGCACTCATTGAGCCGCGGCGTGTGCTCGCGCTGTTGCCTCAACTAGGATTTGCGGGAGTCGTGGCTCTCTGCACGTGCGCGCCATTCTTCAATTCTGTCGTGGGCCCAAAACCACTCACCACGGGGATACTGCGGAGCGAATGGGTGTCAATCAGTCAAGTTCTTTTGTTCTTCGGATTTCAGCTCTTCATACTGCTGTGTGGCGCTCTTCCTAACCTTAAGGAGGACTACGCAGCGAAACGAGCAAAGTGGGCGGTAATACTTGTCTGCCTTATTATGGGCGCAGCTTACTTGGCTCACCGTCAGATCGGTAATCCATTTTCAGGATATGTGCTCGCGGCTCAGGCAGTCCCAGCACTCCTCATCGCTTTTGTCGTGACAAACCTCCGAGTGCCCATCGTCGCTCGACAGATCCTTCTCGCAGGCGCTTTGCTTATGTTCGTGATTGAGTTTGTTGTCGTTTTTGATCGGACAATAACTCTCTTTAAAACCTATTTTCAGCTCTCGGTACTCCTATGGCTCGCGGCGCTGCTATGGTTCGCTACTCAGAAGACTGTATGTGGTCGAGTTACCCGATTGGCCCAAATGAGTATCGTCTGCGTCTCTATCATGTCTGGATCAATTCTCGTAAAATCCATACTTCCGGATTTCACGAGGCGGCTACAGGCGGCCAACCTCGACGGTGTAGCGCCTCTGCTTCTCTCCGAAAGAGACATGGGAAAACTACTTCAGTGGATGTCCGCGAACATTCAAGGGTTTCCCCGCATTTTAGACGCCTGGGGAGCGGGCGGACTTGGAAGAGTTACCATGAACCTAGGCTTCCCAGATTTTGCTCACTGGGAGGCTCATACCATTAAACGAGGGGTGCCTCACCAAGAAATCCTACGGCGCAGGGATCTTATAAACGAATTTTACAATACAACCGATGCCAAGCGTGCCCATGAGATTCTGCTAGCGAATGAAATCAACTTCTTTGTTGTTTCAGATACAGAGAGACGCACATATCCTGACAGTAGTTCATCGATACCTTTTCAAAAGTTCGACATGAATCCGCAATTTTTTAACTTAATTCATCGAGAGGGAGGAGCCGCATTGTACGCTCCTCAAAGCCCATGAAATACGCGCCCCTGATAATCGCCCTCGCCATATTTGCGCTCGACCTCTTTCAGGGGATTTCTTCTCTCAGCCCACGTCTGACAGTTAAGCCAGCGCTCGTGTTGTACTTGTGGATACTCGGACTCGCAATAGTAATCGGGTCGGTCTTTTTCTCTGCGGTAGCGGTGTTCCGAAAAGCGTCCTTCTGGACCCTCCAAAATCTTCTTGCCGTTCTATCGGTTGTCGTAATAATAGGCTTTGCTGGTGCTACACCACTCTCTGAGCTTACCACTCCGAGCACTATGCATCCCGAGGCGGCCCGACAGGCTTCCTGCGGTATCGGCAAGCTGCTTAAAAACAATGGATTCGGAGAAGCCGCATATTCCTGGTGTTTTCTGGGCTACAACACTCGGCAGTATATCCCGCAGGCGTTCCTATGGCGTTTTTTTGGCCCGAGCACGTTTAATCTCAACGTCGTCTATATCTTTTTTCTGGTTCTGGGATTTATTGCGTATGCAGTGGGGCTGAGGAAGGCCCAGGAACGAGGTTATGGAGGGCACATCCTCCTTTTGACAGCTTTGCTCATGCCTCTACAGTCCACGTACTACTACTTCCTCACCTCAGCATATGAACAATCCATCTTTCCCCTTTGCCTAACGCTTTTAACTCTCGGAATCCTCCTGCAGTGCGCTTTCGATTTCACGGCTTGGAATGTCGGGATTGCTCTTCTCTCGATTCAATACCTTCTTTTTTCCTATACACCCGCGTTATCGGTGTACTTTTTTGCCGCAGGACTTCTCGCTCTCCTTGCTCTAAACTCCCTGTCCACTACCAAGTCTAAGCTCTGGGCATTTGCAGCAATTAGTGTTTACTCTGTGGCGCACTTTGCGCTCAGCCTTGGACATCGAGCTGACATCAAACTCGCAAAGACGATTTCAACTTCTACCACCCCGGATACTCAATCAACGTTTGCTGCCTTGTTGAAAGCTATTGTGTACCTTCCATGGGGCGCTAAATCGGTTCACTCCAGCGCGTTTTCGATAGCGTCCGTTCTAGTGGCGTTTTTTCTCATACTAGCTGTTAAAAACTCAAGGGCCCGGATCGTGGCAATATGCGCCCTCGGATGGAGCATCGCTCACTTGTTGCTCGCGGCATACGCCAAGGGATACGCAGCTCCTCCAATTCCATTCTCCCTGCATCGGGCTCTTCCGATTTTTCCCGTTTTCGGTGCGCTCATTTTCTTCGGTTTTGGAGCGCTACGGAACAAAGGGCCAAAATACCTATTTCCAGGAGCCTGTCTCCTTGTGTTTGCCCTACATCTATCACTGGCGATATCTCAGGGTCAGAGTTACGCGCCGGATCGAGAAGTCCGACGAAAAGCGGCGTTCCCACATGCTGAGATTTTAGATCACATATATTCGCGGTTGGCTGACAAAAATATTAAACATCTGGTTGTTGGCTCTTTTTTTGATAGCGCACAGCCACGAAAGACATTTCCCGATTTCGCGTCATATTATTTCCCAGAGGCTCGATGGGCCCGCGGTCAACTACCCACTATTCCTCCGTGGTTTCAGCCAACCGACAATTTTGTAGGGTTACTGGTGGGTGGAGCCTCAGAGATTGAGCCGATTGTCTCTGGAGCACAGTCGCTGCCAGAGGGCATTACAATAGAGCAGGAAATTAGAGTGCCTCAAGTAACAAACTCCGATGAGCCAGTAATAGCTTTGGTGTATACCCGACAAGTTCCCTCAGAGGGCGCTGGAACTCATTAGACAGGTGGCTAGAGCATACACTACAGTGGGTTAAGAGTACCATGTCAAAGGAACCTATTTCACATTACAGGAGAGATATTGATGGTCTGCGCGCGATCTCCGTACTTATTGTAGTCGCGTTCCACGCTTTTCCGGAGTTGGTTCCAGGCGGCTTCATTGGAGTCGACGTATTCTTTGTCATTTCTGGATTTTTAATCACGGGGATCATTTTAAATGACGTTGATTCTCAAAGATTTACAATCTGGCGATTCTACCATCGCCGTATTCGCAGAATCTTTCCCGCGCTACTGGCAGTATTGCTCTCAGTTCTCGTCGCCGGATGGCTACTCCTCGGACCAGAGGAGTACAAGCAGCTGGGTTGGCATATCTTCTCATCCGGTCTCTTTTTTCAAAATATAGC
>JAFMIS010000253.1 GCA_017853915.1 bacterium | reverse complement strand
TTCCTGGCGTTCCAGGGGCCTCGGCGCCGTTCACGATCGGGATGTAAAAAAGTCTCAAGCCCTCGGGCTCGGGAATTAATTGGAGGCGTCCAAATGATTTGTTGATAGAAAAAGTGACTCCGCCTCGATACATAAAAACCTTCCCCTCTGCTCTACAACCTCTGGCGCCGCGCGGCGCTGTGATTCAGGCGCCCTACGCCTTCCGGCACTACTTATCTTCGTGCGTTAATACTCTCTCCTTTAGGATCGGGGCCTACAGCCTATGCGCCCCGTGTTGACATCCTAACAGGCACACCAACATTTGTGCTCCTAACGATACTGCCACCTTAGCTGAAAGGCAATAATTTCGTTCGACATCACTTACCTACTTCCTGAAGCGTAAGGGGCCGGTTTTTGGGCCCTTGCCGTTACCTGATGGAGGGGTAGAACCCTTCGAACTCTCAGATGATTTTGGGTCGCTCTCTTGCCCCTTGGATTCCTTAGAATCCTGTGCCGACGCGGAGCCGGGCTTCGTTAAAGCGGTCACGGTGCCGCGCGGGCGCAGCCCCGCTTTTGGGGTCATGTTGAGTTTAAATGAGCCGGAGGGTTCACTCTGTGTAGGACTCGTGTGTGTCTTGTCGTTAGCGCGCTTGTCCGGAGGATTCTCCGGCTCCGCGGGAGATTTCGGTTTCGTCGCGAATTTCGCCGAGGTCTCCTCCTGTTCCTGAGAGAGGATCTGTTCATCGACCCAGTCGGCGAGTCCTATCTCGTCCATTTCGAATCGCTCGGGGTGAACTATAAACTCGCGCCCCTCCCAGGTGTCGGGAATTGTGGCGTTAAACCAGAATGAACGACCCTTTACGATCTTTCCATTCCCAAGGTCGAACCATGCTAATCCCTTCTCGGCTGACATTTCGTGTTTGAGCTCCTCGGCGCTGACGAGGTCCTCCTCATCCTCGGAGTAGCTCACCGTCTGAGACTCACCACCCGATTTGCGCGTTTGAAGATCGAGGGTGCCCTTCATAAGGCTGCTCGATAAGCCTGAGGTAATACCGGCGCCGACTGACTTCTTAGTCGAGGTGATCTTGCCAAACCACTCGGTCATATCGGATGCGGTGCGGTTGTCTCCAATTCGCATCATGACTTTGAGGTTTACGTTCGCCATGACGCGTTCATAAAACGCTTCGCTCAATCCCATCGCCGCATCGGTAAGGCCTCCCGTTGACTGGGCACCAAAGAGAAGAGCGAATCTTCCGCGACGCGCTAATTCAAACAGGTTCGCCCAGGTTGGGCCGAAGGTTGAGGACCCCTCATCGATGATCACAAGGTGTGGATCCTCAAGGTTATGAACGCGTGACGATGTGATCTCTCCGATTGATACCTCAAGATCCTCTCGGAAAACTTTAACCATGCGCGCCGCGCTCTCAGCCTCCTCAAGGCGGGGCAGCATGAAATAGATGATCTTTCCGCGCAGGATCGCGTCCGTCAGCACGAGGTCAGTATACTTGGTGCAGAAGATCTCTCCGGCGGCGCTGCCGGCGATGGCGTGCAGCTCAGAAGCGATTCCGCGCAGATTGTCAGTGATGCGCGCCGTATCAAGCACTCCTTTGACGCTGCGGTAGCTTGACGCCAGGTGTCCGAGTTCCACCATCGCTTGGCGCGCGCCGATCTTGTTCAGCATATTACGGAGATGCGGATAGGCTAATTGGAACGCGGAGAGAGATACCGCGATATCACGCATAGACCACGCTAAGCCAAAGCTCTCCATGGCCCGTACCATGCGGTAAATCGAGTCGGCCGCGAGGCGATCATAGTGTTTTGTGGTGCTCTGATCTGATGTTGGCGGCAGCCCCGCGCGCAGAACCTTGCGTGCCTTTACGTCGGCGCGCTGGTTCGTCATAACAAAATTGTAAGCATGGACCGCCTCAAATGGGTCTACAACGATCAGGTCCTCAATACGTCCCGTTACCAGAGCCATCAGAATGATGTGCGCGAGTGTCGCTGAGTCGCGCTTGGCGTCGATGAAGGTGCATCCGCTGGCGCGACCACGCGCCATCTGCTGGAAAATAAGGGATTCGAGCCATAGCGTCTTTCCAACGCCGGTTTTGGCGAATACCGCTCCGTGCGTGCAGATCTCGTCATCATCGACCCACAGTGGCTGGCCAGATTCGAGCTCAAAACCGACCAGATATCTGTCCAGCATCTTTTTGTTCTTCTCGCGCGCGGTCTCTACGGCGTCGCCTAAGCAATCACGCCTCGGAGGCATCCCCAGCACGGGTCGCCCCCCTCGTAGCGAGGACTCCTTTTGACGATCGAGTTCGAGCGCCTGCTGCCGCGCGAACTGGTAGGCTCCTAGCCCGAGCGTGGCTGCCGGAATCATCCCGAGTCCCCACAGTAGCGATGGATGCAACGAGTTAAGGGCCGGAGAAAAGGCTGCCCCTAACGCGCCGAGTGACGCTACGGCGCCACGGTAGAGAGTTGACCGCAGGGCCTCCTCTTGCTGAGCGCTGTAATCAGAGCGTTTGTAGTCGCGGGCCATTCGTCTCCTCTCTTACGAAACAATCGGTGATACAGCTAAGGCTCCCTCATCATCCGGAGGGCTGACATCCTCAACTCCCTGCAGAAGCTTCTCGTAATCTTCTTGGGTCTCAGCCATGGTGACCTTGCGCACAGCGGTGAATCGTGAATTCCACGACCTTCCCCACTCCTCGGTAAGCTTCGATCCACGCAGAGGCACCATACCGGGACGACCAAAGAGTCCGAGTTGATTCACTCCAGTGGTCACCTTCTCGGCTTTAAAGACGGCGAAAATAATTGAAGTGTCTGGCACTGAGTAGTCTCCAACTCGGCTCGCGAGCCAGCCGTACGATGAGAGAATAACCCTCAGTGCAAGCCAATCAGAGAGTTCGGATGGCGCCATGCCGTGAAGACGGGCAAGAGCCTCTATCTCGCTCTGGGCAGGACGAGGAACGACCCGGTCAAAAGAGAGCTGCTCCGTGGGGCCCGAATCATTTTCTTGGCTCTTCGCGGACCGCCGCCTCTGCTCGGCTCCAACGGCGGCCAGTAAGGTGTGCATGCGATCGATGACCTGAGGAGAAACAACCTGACGAAGGAGCTTCGTTATTCGAGGGACCGGCAGAACGAAGAGATTCGTCGGAGTGGCAAAGCATTCCGCGGAGATCTCCGGAGCTAGGATCTCACCATTGTCGAAGAACTCCTTGCACCAAGCCGCGTGCGACTCGCGAACGATTCCCACCAGTTCTACCTCATGCGCGACCGCCGGGAGCTCGTGTGGGCATGCCAGAAGTACCTCCATCCACTGACGAAGCACCCACGAATCATCGCTCATATCGATCGGCATCCGCACTGGCGCGAAAGCGCTGCGACGAGCGGCGTAGATCAGGGCGCGGCGAATGCGATTGCGGCTCTCGAATGAATAATCTTTTGGATACTCGATCATCGAGTGCAGTACGGCGCGAGCGCTCAAGTGAGGAAAGTTAGATTTGCGATTCCATCTGCCTCCCTCGAACGAATGCGCTAAGATCTTTCCGCTTTCCATGCTCAGAATAGCGGTGGCGATCTCCGTCGCGGGGAGTGCGGCGATCTCGCCGCGCATGGTGGGTGTTAAAACCTGATCGAGCGCTACACTCAATCGAGCCGCGTAGAGTTCAGCGTTAAGCTGATTCCTGGTCTCATCAGATCGGGGCTCCGCCGCCTGGGTTATAGTATCCCCCGAGATGTAGCGGGCATGGAGACGCAGCGCGACCTCAAGCAGGTGGGGAGTGTTCGAGAGCAGCGTGCTGCCCGAAAAAGCTCGTTGGAGGTCGCTTTCCTCCTCGGGTATCGCGACGTATGCGCAGGTTGAGCCGTTTTTGACGATCGCTCGCGTGAGGGCCTCATTCGTAGAATTGCAGGCGTTGAACCTCTTGAGGGTAGCCCAGATCTCGGAGCCGTGAGCCTCAGTCTGTGAAGCCATTTGCGGGCAGGCGAAGCCGCGAATCTGCACATCCGGAGCCCCGTTTGAGGATAGTTTGTCGAGGCCAGCCCTCACGCCGGAGTAAAAAAGACGACCGTTTGACATCTGTCCGAGAGCGTCCTCTCCGGCATACGGTTTGTACGAAACGAGCCCCGAGAAGCACGCGAAGCAGAGAACGACCATCCATACTCGAGCCGACGCGACCAGGAGAAAAAGAAGA
>JAFMIS010000252.1 GCA_017853915.1 bacterium | reverse complement strand
GCATCCTGGGTCAGCGAGATCGATCAGGCCATCGGCGTCGTCATCAGAGCCGTTTTGACACTGCGACTTAGGATTAGCCTCATCGTTGTGCTGTCTATTGTTTTGGCAACTAAAATCCGCGAGATCAATGGCGCCGTCGCCGTCGTTATCGACACCGTCTTGGCACTGCGACTTTGGGTTGGCTTCGTCGTTGTCTGTCCGGCTTGAGCAACTAAAATCATTCGGGTAATCCGTCGCGCCATCACCATCATTATCAACACCATCCTGACATTGACTGGTCGCGTCTCCCTCGTTCTCGTCGTAAGCGCTCGAACAACCCGGATCAGTCGCGTCAGTTAAACCGTCTCCATCATCATCTACTCCGTTCCTGCATTGAGATGCCCAGACTTCAACAGTATACCCGTGATCATTCCAGTCATAGTCACTGTTCGAGCCCGGAAGATCCTCACAGTAGATACGATACACCGCATAGCTCGCGGTCTCTGACTGCTTATAGGTTACAATCATCGGGAGATAGCCGATGTTTGAGTTCCAGACGTAGTGCGTTGTGCCGGTGACACAGCTAAATGCTATCGATCTGTTATCAGCCCGGAAGGTGTACGTTGTCCCAACTCCTTGAGAGCCCGCTATCAGGAGCGCTCGCTGGTTATTGGTGTAATCGATCAATCCCAGCCCATTGGATGCCACGAGGTTTGAACGACCCTGCCATGGACGCCCGACCCGTATCGTCCATCCATCAGCGACAACTGGGGTGAAGGCAAACGCATTCGCGTCATGAAATCCGCGATCTATATGATACTGAATCCAGTTGGCTGGGTTGGGGTTCCCATCCAACGATGTAGCTGCCTGTTGGAGGATCGTAGTTGAACCCTGAACCCCATGCCAGGCCAACGACCCCGCAAAGGGATTTTCTGCTAGTGCCAACTGAGAACCTGAGAGCACTAACACGCACAGAAATGTTCCCTGAAGTCTCTTGAGACAGTCTATTCCGATAACTTTCTCAAAAATTCTGCTCATTGCTAAAACCTCAAAAAAAAGCTCGGTAACACTGTCTCAGCCAGGTCTATGCCTTTGAGTTACCCTACTGCCAGGGGGTATGGATTATCCAAGGGCGTGCGTGATTTAGCTGGAAATAGAATTTTAAGATTGCTCCTGTTTTCAGGGGCTTATTTCTGGGATTTCCATGTTAGAGCAAAGAATCAAAAGCAAAAATGGTGAGAACTCGCTGATTTAACTAGCTGATTTATAGCGTTACTCAAAAGTCTGGAGCGGAACCGTTGAAGAACGCTTTAGCTGGCTTCCAAGCGAACGTAAGGCGGGGCGACATCGAGAGTGCAAACCTGACAACAGCGTAGAAATACTGCCGTTGAAAACTCTCGATGCGGCCCGCCTAGAGTGCCTAGAATGAAAATCTAAAGCCACCCACTCGTATCGATCCATGCCCTCGCGGACCCACATAGATCCGAGGGGATCCATAATAGATGCGGGGCGCTGGAGCCGGAGCAAAATACCTACTAGGAGCTGGCGGTCTCTGCGAGCTCTTAGCAGACAGCTGTGCTGTCCGAATAGCCGCATCCGCCTCCCGCCGCAGGTCCTTTGCTTGGGTACGTAATCCTATTGCTTCATACGAAACCGCACCCGGAGACAAAGACCGTTCGATCTTCGTCGCCTGTTCATCCAGCTCGCGGGCCTTGGCGTACTTGGCCCTAGAGATCGCCTGAGCCTCCAACAGGGGATCAATCCGTTGATCGGCATACCCCTGCTGCACCGACCCTACCAGGGTCAACATTAAAACCCACACCATTCTCATGATGTTGCTCCTCAGAGAAACCGTTGCATCCGGCGTACACGCGTACACTTCGCAGATGCCGCATCCCCCCAAGGGACTGGATGAGGCATCTGCGAACGCGTCGTAGAGCACGATTGCCTGAGGAAGGCGTCAAAACCCTATCTCGATGTCGTTACCCAAAAAGAAATGTATGAGAAGCATAGACTAGAATGTCCGAGCTACTCAAACCTGAAAGAAAAGATCCGAAAAGATCCCATACAGCTAGTCTAAATCCGGGACACCATCATGACATGCTGCATGAGCAGGCAAAAACGGCCCAGCGATTCTCACTATGCTCGGCACCCGAACCCGGGCGCCGTGAAAATCTAAACATCACGCCTAGCCCGTTGGTTTACACCAAATAAAAAAGGCGGCCGACTCACGCCGACCGCCCTCTCCTCAATTGTCATGAAGGATTTAGAATAAGCCCTGGAGACTCTCCAAGGATGTCTGATTCATCTTGTAATCAGACTGGGGCTTCTTCTGAGGCTCTGCCTCCTCACCCTCGACTCGAACGTGGCGAGCTTGGTATGCCTCCACACCCGAACCAGCCGGTATGAGTCTACCCATGATGACATTCTCCTTGAGACCACGGAGGTGATCCACTCGACCGGATACAGCAGCCTCTGTCAGAACCTTTGTGGTCTCCTGGAAGCTCGCAGCCGATATAAAGGAGTCTGTCGACAAGGCTGCCTTCGTAATACCGAGAAGGAGCGGCTCGTAGGTTGCCGGCTTTCCACCGTTAGCAACTACTCGCTGATTCTCCTCGACTACACGGAAGCGCTCAACATTATCTCCGACAAGGAATGAGCTATCACCGAACTCGCTCACCTTCACGCGCTTAAGCATCTGGCGAACAATTACCTCGATGTGCTTATCGTTGATGCGCACACCTTGGAGACGGTAAATTTCCTGAACCTCATTCACAAGGTAGGCCGCAAGCGACTTAACTCCCTCAATACGAAGGATGTCGTGCGGATTTACCGATCCGTCTGTGAGAACTTCACCGGCTTTCACACGGTCACCACGCTGCACTACCACGTGCTTGGTCTTCGCGACGAGGTACTCACGCGGCTCTCCGAAATCCGGGGTAACCACGATCTTTCGCTTACCGCGGGAATCCTCACCGAAGTCAACTACGCCATCGACATCGCTGACTACAGCTGGATCCTTTGGCTTGCGGGCCTCAAGAAGTTCCACGACTCGTGGAAGACCACCGGTAATGTCCTTGGTCTTTGTAGTAGCACGCTCTCTCTTCGCGATGACGTCGCCGGCATCGATGTCCGAGTTATGCTCTACAACGAGTCGAACGCCCACAGGCACGTTGTATACGCGAGTGTCGCCGTTTTCACCGTGAATCACGATGCGCGGACGGAGATCGCTACTCTTGTCCTTAGCCTGAACGATTTCTCGCTCTACGAATCCGGTGCGCTCATCTGTACGCTCCTCCATCGTATGCTCGCTTACATCAACCCACTCAACGCGACCGGCAAGCTCCGACAAGATAGGAATCGTGAACGGATCCCACTCCGCCAAGAGCGCTCCCGGCTTAACATCCTGACCCTCCTCGACGCGCAAACGCGCTCCGTATACGAGCGGATGTCGCTCACGCTCACGCCCATCGGCCTTATCAACGATTAAGATGTCGCTCTTGCGGCTCATTACTACCGAGCTTCCATCGCGACGACGCGCGAGACGCACGCCATCAAACTGAATCGCTCCAGCGTATCGGGACTCAAGCGAAGTAGACTCCGCTCGACCGAGCGCCGCTCCTCCGATGTGGAACGTTCTCATCGTGAGCTGCGTTCCTGGCTCACCGATTGACTGCGCAGCGATAACTCCGACGGCCTCTCCGATATTCACGAGATGACCACGGGCGAGATCTCGTCCGTAGCACAGAGCACATACGCCACGTTGCGACTCACAGGTCAACACGGAGCGAATAAGCACGGTGTCGATACCGGAGTTGGATATCTTCGCGGCCAACTCCTCATCGATCTGTTGATTGCGGGCAACCAACACTTCATTCGTAATCGGATCGCGAATATCATCCGCCACTACCCGACCAAGGATACGATTAGCGAGAGATTCGATCTCCTCACCACCCTCAATCAGAGCCGACATCTCAAGACCCTCGACCGTTCCGCAATCGATTTCGCTCACGATGCTATCTTGGGCCACATCCACGAGCTTACGAGTTAGGTATCCCGAACTGGCCGTTTTGAGAGCTGTATCAGCGAGACCCTTACGAGCTCCGTGCGTTGATACGAAGTACTGAAGCACGGTCAGACCCTCACGAAGGTTGGCCTTAATCGGCTGCTCAATGATGGAGCCGTCCGGCTTCGCCATGAGACCTCGCA
>JAFMIS010000251.1 GCA_017853915.1 bacterium | reverse complement strand
TGCCTGTGGCACCGATGGGTCAAATCGGATCGACTGATCGATAGAGCTCTTCGCATCTTTATAATTCATCTCACTGCGGTAGATCTCGGCCAGCATCTGAAACCCCTCAGCCTTGAGCCGGGCATTACTACTAGAAGCGGTAAGCTTTTCAAGCGCCGCTTTAGCTTCTGCCATCTTCGCTTGACGAGCGTACAAACGCGCGATGTTCATGAGAGCGTGCTCACCGTTAGGGTTTTCATGGATCGACTGGATGTACCAACGCTCAGCTTCCACCAGGTTGCCCTGCAGATCATAAGCGTGCCCCTTATTACTGAGGGCTTGATAGTTCTGTGGGTTTGAGACAAGCGCCAGATCGTACTCCTTGATCGCGTCGCCATAGCGCTCCTGAATCTCAAACGCATACCCCTTGATTCGATGCGCCTCGGAGTGTTGCGGCTCAAGAGCAAGTACTCGATCCGCATATTCTACCGCCTTATTCCCATGCGGGCCCTCGGAAAAGCCGACACTACCCTTCATGGAATAGGCGTTGGCGGCCGCGATAAGAGCGTCGATATCTTCTGGATGAGTCTCCAAGCGCTCCTCCGCTTTTTGAATCAAGACTCCCAAGTCGCCCCCGTTGTAGAGCTCTTGAAACTCAACCAGGAGGCGCTGACGCGCCCGCTCACGGGCGATCGACCAGGCTCCCCAACCAACACCCACGCCCACCACGATCGCCAGAAGAATCGTTTTTCTCATATCAACGTACCATCAATTACTTACCGAGAATTAGCCAAGTATACCGATCGGGCCGCACTTGAGCATCCCCTAAGGTCGCGCACCCCAAACTGCTATGTTTTCCCCGTATATCCGCGATTCAACCAAGTTTTTGAGGGCTTCCCCATTTTTTGAGCCTGATGTCTGTTTCAATCTGTTCTCATTTGAAAAAATTTTAACTCAGAGTGGATGTTTTTGGGGCAAATCCTTTACTAGTGCTGGCAGCCTGTTACCTTAGAGGGACGGTCCGTTTCCTTGCACAAAGGCATGGGTCTTATGGGCAGTTATAGTCCGACCCACCGGTAGAGCCTCTCAACAGGGCTCCTGGAGACACGCCCCCGGTTGTCGTTAGGTTTTTGGCTTAATCTCGATCTGATTGGATTGAAAGATCCGCTTCGAATAAAACGTTAGCGCTGATGAAAGTGCTCAATACCAGGTGTGCCATGACTTTTTTAAGACAGACTTGCAATCACGCTTACAGCTTCATTACGAGGTGGCGTCACGTATTACAATGCTTCCTCGTGTGCGGGCTCATTATCGCCGCAACTCTTCCAGCAACTCTCTCTGCGACCACGTGTTATCGTTCGTGCAGCTACCAAGTAACCAAAGATGGATATACCTACTCTGTGACTGGAACCGCCTATTTTGACTGCCGACGTATATGGCCCTCCAACGGATGCTCGCTGCTGCAAGCCCAGATCGTTCCCCGACTTACCCCTAATAGCCTCTCCGGCTCCTGGGCTCTCACATGTGGAAACACGCATGCCTATACAGCGGTAATAGTAGCTACCCCTACCCCCACGCCGACCCCAACGAGCACATTTACGTCGACACCAACGGTGACGCCAACTCCAACATCAACAGCGACACCGACGCCAACTCACACCCCAACCTCGACCCCAACACCGATACCGGTAACGCCGATAGCGGAGTGCGTCGACATTCAGACGGATGGCTCTATCCTGGCGCACTTTGGATATCAGAATAACAGCTCGGCCAATGCTCAGGTTCCTGTTGGCCCGACAAACTACGTGGCGGTCGGTGATGTCCTCATCAACCGGTCATCGACTACCTCGTCAGTTCCAGGAGATGCTGGACAGCCGACAACGTTCTTCACAGGACGCGTTACCAACGCCTTTACAGCGACGTTCCCATCCGGGCAGACCATGCGCTGGATCTTGGGCAACGTATCAGTTGACGCGTCAATCGGGACTAGCCGCTGTCAGGGATCGCAGATTAACGATTGCGTCGATACTGACATCAGCCTAATTCTGGCTCACCTTGATGGCTACGCGGCCTCGCAACGCAAATTAGTCCGCCGCCTCGCTAATCGAATTCTGGCCGCTAAGCCATCAGCGAGCTTGAAGCGCCAAGCAAACTCCTACCTCGCGCAAGCTGAGAGCCTCTACATGGCACAGTGGTCTGAGATCTGGGGCAGTTTCTCAAGAATCTCTCGCAACTGCACCGCATGTGCGGCCGTGGACAAGAACGCTGACATTCAAGCGCTTTCTACTCGATCGCAGAGTTTCGTGCGACTCAGCCAGCTCGCGGCGCAGAGCTTAAAGCTCGCGAACGACGGGAAGCTTACTTCAACTTCGCAATCACTGGTGAATGGAGTGGCGAAATTCCACGCGAAGTTTACCACGGATTCTAAGAAGCTGCCGAGATTCGAGAGCAAGTGCAACTAGCTCCTCTTTCCGAGTTCTGCGAGACTCACGAGGGGCATCCGAGGCAAGGCTAATCGTGGTTTCTCCAGGGCAACTGCTCTATCAGTAGCGGCAACGATGCCCTTCGCCTCTTGTATAGGACTGCGTAAGTGAGAACCTGATTGAAAGAGGCTCAAGCTCTCACAGCGAAGCTAAGAAATCGAGCAGCTGCTGACGTTCAACGGCTGACAGGTCAGTGAAGCCGCGTTGAGCTGCCGCGGCCTCGCCACCATGCCACAAAATCGCTTCTTCGATTGATCGAGCCCTGCCATCATGCAGATACACAGGCGACCTCTCGGAGAGCTGCGCGGCGAAGCCAAGACCCCACAACGGAGCCGTGCGCCACTCCCGCCCTCCTGCCGAAAACTCACTCCACCCATCCGCCAACCCACTCCCCATATCGTGCAGCAGAAGGTCAGTAAAGGGATGAATAGTTTGATTGCGGAGCTCTGGATCTTGATACGTGGCCGATGTCGTTACGGTCTTTGTGTGACATGCCTCGCATCCGAGACCAGTAAAGACCTCCTGCCCCGCGACAACCGAGGTATTTTGTTGATCACGGGCCTTCGGGACTCCGGCTAATCGCAGATAGATAGCTAACGAGTGAAGCGACTCCTGCGATACCTCAATTCGCGACGGGGAATTGAAAAAGAGTGGGTTCGTGATCTGCATATCGTGATAGAGCGCCGCTGCCGACTGCTGTACGACCGATGGCTCGGTGGCCTTGAAGCCGAACCTTCCCACAACCCTGTCCCCCGTTGCTCGGTCGGGCACCATAGCGACCCGCCCCGAGATGCCATCACCGTTACTATCATATGGGTCACTTGCCGCGATGACAGTCTCATCAGAAATCGCTTCGAGGAGCCCCATTCCGATCACAGCTGGAGACATCCGCAGCGACACCACGGTGCTCGCTGGTAGGCGCAACGCGGATGAAAAACTCAGCTTTGGCCGGCGCAGCCGATACGGAGTGCCATCTCTGTAGGTTCCGGAGATACTCCGCCACGATAGCTTTACGGAGCGCGATCGGTCTCCCCGGAGATTATGGTCAAGCACCTGACTACCTACTCCCCTCACCTCACGGATAGAGCCATCAGAGCGGAGCCCAGGGCGCTTCACCTTCACCACCATAGCGCTGCCATTAGTCGCCGCACTTGAGAGGGTAGTCGGACCACGTCCGTTGTTAACGTGACAACCACCGCAGGATTTGTTTATGAAACGAGGCCCCAGGCCGTCGGAACGGTCACGAATACGGTGAAAAGGCGAGAAACCTGCGATCTGCGCGGCACGCCGATCTCCGTCAGTCACATTCGGTGCGACCACTTGAATGGCATTTCGTCCGGGTAGATCACTGGAAAGATCCCCACCCAGCGCCGTTAGATCCTCGGCCTGGGCGCAGGTCGGCATGAACGAAAAACTTGCCAGAGCGATAGTCCACCCCAGCACCATGCGACCACAGCGCAAACCACAGCGCAACAAAACTATCTTGAAAGGGGCTTTGCTCGTCATACTCCCAGAATCGACTGCTGGAGCCCTCAAGAGTACCCTGACTACTTTAATAGCGAGGAAATATCTCGGGAGCACCATACGATAACGATCGACCACTCACTCGAAAAACACAACGATTTGAAACCATTCGGTGGTTTTAGACCGAAATGTGTCCTCGCATATACCCTAACAGCTTGAATTATATCGGGCTGATCAACAGATCATAGTGCCTCTGTGTATCCCTACCCCTAGGTGCGCGT
>JAFMIS010000250.1 GCA_017853915.1 bacterium | reverse complement strand
GCTTTCAGCATGACAGGGACGTGGCATGGGCAACAATCACTCGCGGAGAGAAGGCAAACTTTGTCGCGCATCCCCGTACGCTCTGATCCCGAATAGTACTCGGCTAACCGAGTAACATCCTCGCAACACGTTCAGCGCGGAGACTCTTGGGAGACCAACACCACCGCGCCACCCACCCTGTGGTAGCACTACGCGAGAGATGCAGAATTATTAAAAAATAAGCGAGCATCCATCGAGGGACATTTCACGCGTCAGGATACGCGGCTTTCAGAAGATCGACGTAGTTTCGATACACATCAGTATTGGTGACGAGGCCTACTAATTTACCATTTCGTGTAATAAGCGCCGAACTCAATCTGAATTCAGCCAAATGCATCAACACCTGATCCACAGGGGTGTTGTACTCGATCACATACGCCTCGAGATTGCACACATCTCCTACATTGAGAGCTTCATCACCCGACGCAGTCGCCGCGAGAGCAAAAGCTAGCTTCAGATCACGCTCAGAAAGCATACCGACGAGGCGCCCCTCGGATGTAACAGGTAGATGCCGAATACCCTCAGCATCCATAATAGCCTTGGCCTCATGGATGGAGCGCGAAGCCTCGATTGTGTGAGGGAGTGGGGTCATTATTGAGACAATATGAGGCATCGGCTTCATAGGCACCTTTCGTACAATACTATTCGACAATTAACACTGCGCTCGCTTAGACGCCGCTTGATGACACCAATCCATCGGGATACCTAAACCACGGTTTAACCCGTCTACCATGCAGCCAGAGCATCTTATGGGCCCAACCCACAGCAATAGCGCTTCAGTCTGCTAGACTGCCAGCAGTCCCCCGCGTCGTCTAGCCCGCATATTTCATGAAACTGCGTCGCGAGAGCGGCGAGAATGGTGATTTTTCGGGCCCAAAGGGCGAACTCAAAAAGCTATTTTCAGGGCGGAATCGTATCGAGATACCTTCCGGTCTGAAAATCGATTTTTGAGCCGAAAAAGCGCTATTATCGGCGGTCGTAGTAGCAGGCTTCATGCAATATGCGGGCTAGCCTCGACTCTTAAACCTCGACCGGACTACCGTTTGCGCCGCGATTCAAGCGTGGAGATGACAAACCATCACTGCCAACACCAGGGCTCCCGGCTTCAGACTTCAAGAGACCACGCGCCATCGCAATAACACCTCCGAGGTCAGTCAGGGTAGCAGGCAAGACAACCGTGCTGCTTTTTTGAGCGATCCGACCAAACTCTGGAATATATTGCTCAGCAATCCTGAGCTCCATCGCCAACCTTCCACCCTCAGCTTGAAGAGACTGTCCGACCAAACGCAGCCCCTCCGAAGTCGCCTGAGCGACCTCCAAAATGGCCGACGCCTCTCCCTTGGCTGTATTTATCTGCGCCATCATTCGAGCCTCGGACTCTTTAATCTGTCGCTGTTTCTCTCCCTCCGCGTTATTGATCGCCGCATCTCGCTGACCCTCGGAAGCAAGAATCGCGGCGCGTTTTTCTCGCTCCGCTTTCATCTGCTTCTCCATCGCTGAGATAATCTCTTTCGGCGGAGTGATGTTCTTGATTTCATAGCGAAGCACCTTCACCCCCCACGCTTCAGCCGCTTTGTCGACCTCAGCGACCACGTTGGCGTTGATATGGGCTCGCGCCTCAAATGTTTTATCGAGCTCTATCTTCCCGATCTCACTTCGCAGCGTTGTCTGAGCCAATTGAATGATGCCAAAAAGATAATCATCGATTCCGTACGAGGCAGCTTGAGCGTCGATTACACGGACATACACGATCCCATCAACCGCGACCTGCACGTTATCGCTCGTAATACATATCTGCTCCGGTATATCGATGACCTGCTCTTTGAGCGAATGGCGATAGCGCACAGAATCAAAGTACGGAATCAAGAAATGCAACCCCGCGTCCAGAGTCGAGTTATACTGACCGAGTCGCTCGACTACATATCGCATCTGCTGCGGCACTATGACCGCGCCCTTGAAAAGGGTCAGAATGACCAAAAACACCAACGCTACAGTAACAATGTTAATCATATATCCTCTCTAATTACCTTGCATCTCAATGCTTCCGCTTAACGTGTAATGTTACTCCCGCGGCGGAGACAACCACGGCCTCACTCCCTGCCATGAGAGTCGCCGAGTCGATGTTTTCCAATCGCCACTGCGTGCCCCATAATTCCCCGGTTCCATGCTGGCCGGGCTCCAGGTTGCTAGACACTCTCACCACCTGCCCGGGCAACTGGCCGGCATAACGCCCCTTCCTACCCAACAATCCGCGCAACCTACTCCCAAATAGTACCCACATTCCGATTGCGACCACGCAAAAAACGATCGCTTCCACCGCGAACGAGGACACGATGCCAGTCGCGGCGAGTAGCCCCACCACAACACATGACAGCCCCACTATGAAGAGGTAGAAACCACTCGGGACGAACAACTCGACGGCTACTAAAAAGATACCAAGGACCAACCAAACCCACGGCGACATAGCGCGCAATTCTCCCTAACGGACGCCAGACAGAATCGAATGCTAGTAATAAAGCTCCCACTTTTGCAAGGAAAAAAGCGGATCATCAGGCTCACCGGATATCGACTCTCTACCCCCTTCTCCTAGCCAGGAAACTCTCGGAGAACGGGCGCGATCGCGGCTAGCGGAGCCCCATCTACCCAAAGCATGTTTCGCTCCCGGTGTGACAGGTGGGCCCGCTCGGAATTACCTTTGCCAGGATGGTATCGCGATCACAATCCAACAAGAGATCCACAACTCGCAAAAAGTTCCCGCTCGTCTCGCCCTTCGTCCACAGCCTGCCCGAGCTACGGCTTAGGAAAGTGAGCTGTCCCGTCGCTAGAGTTTTGCTGATTGCATCCCGATTCATAAAACCAACCATTCGCACACCACCACCCATGACCGACTGCGCGATACACGGCACGAGCCCTCCACATTTAGAGAAGTCTACCGTATCGGGGCTAAAGGCACATCGAACCTTGATATCTGCCCACAATACTTCATTACCATCAATCAGCCGCGCGTCCGGCAGTCGTTCAGGCACCACGCGGCTCAGAGTTTCGGCGATAATCCCCCTGGCTCCTCTCTGTTGAAGCTGCGGCAACAAACGTTGATATTGCCGTCGCTCAATGACAGCCTCCACCTTCACCCAGTTCGAGTCGGCGGTGTTGATTACATCGGGCGCCGCAAGAGCTGGCAACACTTCCAACACCGCATCGAGCGCGGAACGTGGCAGGTTCATCCCGACCAACATCTTCTCGCGCGCGTCGAGAATCGAACGCAGAGCTAACGCGAGCGCGTCAATGCGCTCCCTCTTTTCGCAAGACTGAAGGGCCCCGGCACTCGCGATGAGACGAGGCGTTGAACGAAATATCTCCGCGATCTCGCGAAGCTTGTTAGCCCTTAACGAGCTCCCCGTCTCGGAGACATCAACAACCGCGTCAGCGATGTCGGGACACTTACTCTCAGTCGCTCCCCATGAGAAATCAACCTTTGCTCTCACCCCCTGCTTGAAAAGAAACGCACGTGTCAAATTGACCGCCTCAGTCGAGATAGTCTTCCCCTCCAAATCAGCCACTGAAGCGAACGGACCATCCTCCGGTGCCGCCAAAACCCATCGGGTACCTCCGTTCGTGCGCTTTGAAAAGGTGAGTTCAGCTAACTCCGTAACACGAGATCCTGTTTCACAGATCCAATCGTACCCCGTGATACCCACGTCAGCGACACCCTTCTCGACGCACGTGGCGATCTCCTGAGCTCTCAGGAGCCGAACATCGAGGGTGCTGTCATCCGTCGCCACCTTGTAGGATCGCGAACCAAGGGTGCACTCAACCCCAGCCTCTGACATTAATCGTAGAGTTGATTCTTGAAGGCTCCCCGCGGGGAGGGCCACTTTAACAGTTATAGCAGACATATAGGTTCTCATATACGAGCTCCACAACGCGAAAACACCGCGCGGGAGCGAATTACAATTTATGGTCAGAAATTTTAATGATCGCCGGATGCCCGGCGCAGAGGGGATGTACGCGCTACCGCGCGTGATGCTGATGGATTGCCGCGAATGCGATGTTTACTGCAACAAAAACGGCCACGTTCATAAGTCCGATCAGGCTAAAGTTTCGACCGCCTCGAGTCAAGCAATTTCATCAACCATTCAGACTCAGGATTCAGAACCGGCTCATATAAGGAGAGTCGGCGCGCGAGAATGTCCAGCCACCCGCTGA
>JAFMIS010000249.1 GCA_017853915.1 bacterium | reverse complement strand
CAGGTATGGCTCGCCACAAAAAATCACCAAAGCTTTGTAATGCCGCCTCTCACGGTGAGGGAGTATACTGAAATTGAGTCGTCACCGAAGTCACCAATTGAAAGCTATCAGATGCTAAAAAATCTCGTCGAGTTTACTACCGTTGCCCTTGAACCGGAATCATTTACACCCTTGAGTGGCACCGATCCTTTGGCCATTGATGCCTTTGATCACATCGAGATCTATACCGAATCAGCGAAGCAGAGCGCGTACTTTTTATCTCACGCGTTTGGATTTGTTCCGTGCGCTTATCGTGGCCCGGAAACGGGCTGGCGCGACTCTGTGAGCATTGTGCTTCGCCAGGGAGATGTGTTTTTACAACTTACCTGCCCCTTAAAAAGCACCAGCGCTATCGCGGAACATATTAAAGTTCATGGATTCTCGGCGAAAGATGTCGCTTTTCGAGTTCCACATGTTGAGTCGTGTTATTACGAGGCGCTGAAACGTGGAGCCGAAGCAGTTTCTCCGCCAACTCGCGTTTCTGACTCGCATGGAACGATCATTCATGCCGCGATCAGAACATATGGCGATACTATCCATTCATTCGTGGACCGCAGTCATTATTCAGGTCCGTTTCTCCCGGGCTTTGCGCCGTATCAGAGAATCTTTCCTCATTCAGAGGAGATCCGTGAGGTCGGAATAAGAGCGATCGACCACGTGGTCGGAAACGTCGAATTAGGAAAGATGAATACCTGGGTGGCTTTCTACGAAAAGGTTCTTGGGTTCTCCCAACTTATTCACTTCACAGATAGTGACATCTCAACCGAGTACTCAGCTCTCATGTCGAAGGTCATGAACGGAGGTGGGGGCAAGATTAAACTTCCGATTAATGAGCCGGCCGAGGGAAAAAGAAGATCCCAGATCGAGGAATACCTCGAATTTAACGAGGGCCCGGGGGTTCAACACATCGCTTTTAGCACCGATGACATCCTCGCCACCGTCGAGGCCCTACGCTCCCGAGGAGTGCGCTTTATCTTTGTGCCTCCGGCGTATTACGAAGCGGTCCCGAGTCGAGTGGGCGCGATTAAAGAAGATCTCGCGTCCCTCAAGACGCTCGGTGTCTTAGTAGATCGGGATGAGGATGGATACCTCCTGCAGGTTTTTACGAAGACTTTACAGGATCGCCCGACGCTTTTCTTCGAGATTATTCAACGCGAGGGGTCGCGCGGCTTTGGGGCTGGAAACTTCAAGGCTCTCTTTGAAGCTATTGAACGGGAACAAGCCGAACGCGGCAATTTGTAGTAAACGCATCTATTGCGTAGAGTGCGTAGCAACACAAACCTCTACTTGACTGAGCTTGCCGCCTTCTTAGACATAATCGAGGATTGTCAATCGAAGCACTTTGGCGGTCACCGAGTATGAAGCCTGCAGTGCCGTCTGAGCTTGCTGCAGATTCGCGGCGGCCTCCGTCTCGTCAGCGTTCTGGATTCGATTGAGAACCTCTTGAGCCGAGTTCTTTGAAAGCTCAAGTAGCGCCTCACCCGTCTCGATTCGCCTCAGTCGTCCACCAATGCTAACGCGCTCAGGAATGAGATCGTGATCGCGCGCGGCATTCAGTAGATCGATACACTTTTTGATATCTTGCGTCTGCGTATGGTAGTCAGTTGGGAATGTGTACGCGGCTCCGCCTCCATCCGGCGTGCCGGAAGCCGGCGTAGTAGCATACCCAGCCAAAGCGCGTGACAATCTCTCGAGAGCCTCCAACGAGGAGCCAAAAAGCTCTTGCCCTTGGGAGCTTAGCGCGACTGAGATCTCATCTGTAACTTTTATACTCTTGGAATTAGACGTCCCAGGCTCCGCGTCAAAAACATAGCGCTTATTCGCGTTGCCGACCGCGGGCTCAGTATACGAGACCTGGTCAAAAGGTGGATCATCATCGTCTGACCCTCCCCAAACATATTTGCCCTGGTAACTTGAGTTAGCCAAGGCCGCCATCTGATCACGAATTTGGAAGACCTCTTCGGCAAGATGTCCGCGAGCTGTGGCATCTAAGGTTTCGTTGGCGCCCTGCTGCGCTACTTCCTTGGCGCGAATCAGGAGATCATTCGCCTGCCTCACAACCTCATCTTGAAAAGTTAGGTAACTCTTCGCCTGCGCTATCGTATTGGAATAGGACTCTATTCTGGCGATCTGCTGCTGATAGCGAGTGATAACGCCCGCGTCAATCGAATCTCCCGGTCGAGAGACCTTAATTCCTGACGTTAATTGATTCGAGAACTCATTAACGCGCCGTTTATTTTCGGACGCAAACGACACCAGCCCTCGAATGCTCTGGTTTTCAGAAACTCGTGTCATATTAGACTCACAATAGTATCAATTAAATCTTTTGCCGTCTTAATCATTCGCGCTGATGCCTGAAACGCCTTTTGATACTTAATAACGTTGGCGAACTCCTCATCGAGATTTACACCCGAAATCTCATCTCGCTTATTACTCGCCGTCAAATAACTCGACTTCGCGACGTCCAACTCGATTTGAGCTGATGCTTTCATGCTTCCCATGGTGCTTACGGTAGCGTTGTACAGCTCATCAAATGTTCCGTTGAAAGAGTGGTTATCCAACGCGAAGGCATAGGTGGTGTTCCGGAGGTCTAAAATCGCCTGAGCATTTCTGGCGTCACCACTTTGAAAGCTGGTGGCTCCTGGATCGGGGTTGCTATCACGGGACGCGGCAAATTCCTCAGGGGATGAAAAGCCTAGTTTTAACAGTCGAGAGAACGAGGTAATACCGGTGGCGGCCAAATCCGATGCGCTCGCTACGCCATCGTTGTTAACGTCTTTGACTCCCGCGTACTCAAAATCAAAGAGGCCAAAAACACCAGCTAGGTTGCCATTCAAGTCCGCTGAACTCGCTTCGCTTGAAGCAGGTGTAGTTCCATCTTCATCCGGACCTCGATACACCTGATTCACATTGGTGAGCAAGGTTCGAGTGAGCATCTCAATTCGAGCTGCAAGGGTGACAAGCTCTCCATCGGCCTCATACGGAGACGTATTGGAGGGATCAGCATATCCTCGGATCTGCAAGACACCCGCTAACGAGCCTTCACCATTTTTTATTGTCTTTGTGAGATCGAGATGGGAGGGCTCGGCGTCAGTGCCATAGTTGTATACCACATACGACAGAATCCCATCAGAGAGGGAGTTAGGAAGGTCCCCGGTGGCAAAGCTTGGATCTTTGGTCACGGAGAGCTTACGCGCGGTCTCTTGAGACACCAAAGGAAACCCGTTATCGAGTGTTACATTGACCATCCCACTCTGTAACTCCATAGCGGTGAAAGAGATCTTTTGTGACAACTTGGCCAGCACTGAATCTCGTTGGTCGCGCTCATCAATCGCCGATACTCCAATCGCCTCTCGCGAGGCGATAAGACCATTCAGATACGCGATCTCTTTGGTAAAGGAGTTGATCGCCTCAACTTCTTGAGGAACGCGAGCGTCGAGCTCGTCTTGCGCGTTCGCTATCTCGTTATACGTGCTGCGGATGGTAGAGACTAAATCTTCCCCTCGTTGTTGGACGTTTAGACGGAGATCAAGGCTTGAGGGATTGATGCTGACTTGATTGATCGCTGAGAAAAAATCATTCAGGGCGGAGCCGACCGTTCTTTGGGGGCCCGTCAAACTAAAAACATTCTCCATTCGAGCGAGATAATCGTTTCGCACCTCAGCTTTACCCTGATTAGCGATCACTCCTCGTAGTGAAGCTTCCAAAAACGAATTCGTCACTCGGCTAATCTGCCCCAGTTGAACCCCACTACCAATTCGCAGAAGCCCATTCAACGCGGCAGGATCGAACTGGGTCTGAACATCGATCTCGCGCCGGGTGTACCCTGGTGTATTGACGTTGGCGATGTTGTTGGAAGCATTCGCGAGCAGCGCCTGCTGGGCTGTCATCGAGCTAACTGAGTTTCCGAGTATCTTGGCGCTAAAATTTGCCATGTTGCCTATAGTTTGTAGACCGGCAAAAGATGCCGATCGCTAGGTCCCCATGGGGATCAGAGCAAGTCACATGCCGGGAGAGCAGGGAGCGTGAATGTATGTAAAATCAGAGTATTAACGCAGAAGCAGTCAAGCACTTCAGCTACCACGGGTGGTCGCTTTATGCCTGACTATTACCCACAACTCCGCATAAACTGACTAAAAGAGGGCAGATATACTTCAAAGGTGTGAATAGTGCGCGATTAAAAGGTGAAATTAAACAAGAAGAGCAGCGAGAGGGGCG
>JAFMIS010000248.1 GCA_017853915.1 bacterium | reverse complement strand
GTAGAGCAACTGATTTGTAATCAGTAGGTTCCCCGTTCAAGTCGGGGTGTCAGCTCCATATTTCAGGTAAAGCAAGCCCCTCGTCCTGGGCTGAACCGATTGGGATGGGAGCACCGTCATATGGCCACCAACCAACTCGAAGCCCTCCTATCTTTTATTCCAGTCTTGGAGGGGCAACTCCTCAAGGACGCTCACTCTACGTATATCAGCACCGGCGAGTACCCACCTCAAGTCAGAGATCTACAACAGCAGTTGAAGAGTTCCGGTTTGGCAGACGACGATGAGGACTGGCTTGCGTGGGCAGAACAGGCCCAGCCTTACCTTCAGTCTCCTGAAAAGATCCTCGCGGCCAGCTCGAATGACCTCTCAAAACTAGTAGCCCTTGCGACGTTCTCTGAGAAGTTCAACAAGAGCCTTTTTCCCCACCTATGCTCGTCTGGGTTTATGGAGATGCTCTTAAAACGCATAGAGCGCGAAGCGAGAGCGGCCTGACACTGACAAAACTCATACCCCCGGGCGATCAAACCTTAGAAACTCTCCCCTCATCAGCGCAGGCGACCGATGTACGGAATGGGCCTGAGCATGATCATGGGATAGTTGACGATGCTCGAATGTAGCTTCATCAACGCTCCCACAACATCACTGTTCCACAACATCACTGTATAGATGACATTCGGGGGAAATCATGAAACTTAAGAAAAATCTGCCAACTGCTCTTCTCCTGGGAGGCTTGACGTTCGCGACACTCACAACCTCCAACGCCGAAGATGTAGCGATAGACCGGACCTCAAAAGCATTTAAGGAAGCAGAGGCGACCCTCACTCGGGCGACCGACGTGTACCGGCAGATATCAGAGGGCAAACATGGAAAAGTACCTCAATCGATCCTCGACAAAACCCGCTGTGTGGCGGTGTTTCCTGAAACCGTAACTATCTCTGCTGGCTTAGGTGGAACGCACGGCGATGGAGTTGGGTTCTGCAAAACCGCGACCGGCACCTGGGAAAATCCAATGTTCCTGAATTTGATTGGTGGAAGCATCGGCCTTCAAGCCGGGGTGAAATCCGCCGATATGGTGCTTTTCATCACTGGTGACAAAGCGAAAGAGGCTCTCAAACGAGGCAGCTTCAAGGTTGGAGGTGAATTAAGCGCTGTGGCTGGATCTTTTGATCGCACCCTCCCCTCCCCGCATGCCGAAGTTGTCGCCTACTCTCGCAGCCAGGGGCTCTTTATGGGAGCAAGTCTTGAGGGTGTCAACGTATCTCGCGACGATAGCGACGAACGCGCTTTCTATGGGACACGAGAAACCACCCTCACGGCAAAGATCCCGGAAGACCTGGAGCGTGAGGTAAACAAATTACGAGAGGTTTTACCTCCACACGTAGGATAATCTGTGACGGACCGGGGCCAGCGCGCGCTGGCCCCTTTTTTTTAGGACCACTCGCACGCACTACTCATTTTTCTTCTAAGCCCTGCGTGAATCGATCGCACCCCGAGAAAGCACCACGTTGCTTTTTTCTGGTTCTTCACTACCAAACACCACACTCGGTTTCACGAACAGCGACTTAACTTTCGTTTCCAACACGCAAAAGCTCGCGCAGATCACGGAGCGCCGCCGAATCAACCTCACCGCGACGTTCCGCTATGTCTGTCGCCGCACGAGCAAGGATCGCGTAGAGAGCGCGAGGATCGAAACCATCACTGTTTTTTGGAATCAACCCGAGCGCGTCGTGCTGCGCCCGCACTAGCTCCACATCTCCTCGCGCCACCGGTCCAGTCAACGCGCGATCGGTGCCCATATAAGAAACATTCATAAGCGCGCCGCGCGCGAGCGATTCGATACATGCCCGCGAAATCTCGTCGGACATACCCACCTGCTCGTACAGTCGTCGGGCAGCATCAAGAACCACCACCAAATAATTGCTCGCGAACACATGCCCAGCGTGGCAGATCAGTTTCTGTTCAGATGAGATCCGAAAAACCTGCGCCCCCACACGACCGAACAAGTCACTCAGAACTTCATAGGCCCGAGGGTCTCCCTCAACTGAACACAACGTCCCTCGGAATGAGTCGAGCGCTCGAGCGGGATCAGCAAAACTTTGAATGGGATGGAAACTCGCCACAGCCGCGCCTTTTTCTCTCACCAATCGCAAAAGAGATGAGGGGTACGCTCCACTGCAATGAAAGACGATCTGTCCGGCGCGAAGCGAAGCCAACTGCGCCAGAGTCTCGTCCAACCCCACGAGTTGGGAGTCTTGGGCGCCCACCAGCCATAGGTCCGCTTCTGGCAACTCTTGAACTGACTGGCATATCCGTCCGGCGCCAACAAATTCCTGACTGGCGCGAGTCGACATGAGAGAGCGATTGCACACGGAGATCTCAGAGATTCCTTCGCCACGCCAGAGCGCCGCCGCAAGGACTCGGCCCACCTTCCCGCACCCGACTACGTTCAAACGATACATCAGCTCTATCTCAGCCCTATAAAGACGATCACACTTATCATGAGCGGAACAAGAGCCGCGATCAAGAGCCGCAGGGGAGATATTCCTCCATCGAAAAAGCGCGATAATAGGGCGTTCCCGGCCGGATTGGGCGCGTTCGCGATAATAGTCAAACCACCTCCAGAGAGCGCTCCTGCCACCACCAAGTACTTCAGATCATCCGAGAAGGTCGGCACAAGCGACGCCAAGTATGTAATGGATGCGTTATCGTTAAAGGCTGAGAGCGCCACGCTACTCACGAACAGAGTCCTCTCACCCAATCGACTAATCAGGGGCTCAAGCCACCACGCCTGGAACTCCCCATGGATAACCAGTCCAGCCAAAAAGAACCCCACCAAAAGTGGAGCCCGCAGAGACACGGAGCGTTGAAAATGTCTGGTCGCGTCGACGAACGCGAGGAAAAACAGAAAGCCTATAATTACCAAGCGAGAGCTGTAACCATGAGTTACCGTCCATACCAAAAACAAGAGATTTCCAAGAACAACGAAAGGCGGCACCGAACGCTCATGAACCACCCCGAACGAGTCCTCAGCAACTGTCGCGCGCAGGCATAATTCCTGAAGCTCACGCCTGAATAACCAGCGATAGGCAAGTGTCGACGCGATTACTGAACATAAAGCCTTCCAACCAAAGGTGAAGAACATGAATCGTGTGTCCCAACCCCACGCGGAGGAAACCATGATAACTGGTGGCGCGGCAAAGTTGGTGAGCACTCCCCCCACTGAGATATTACAAAACAAAATCGCCACAGTCGCATATGAGAGAACGGGCGACGGATGATAACGAAAGAAGTGCTGCGCCAACATAATCGCGCAAATTGTCATCGCGGCGGGCTCGGTGATGACCGATCCCAAGATTGGACCAACAATCAGAATAACGCACCACCACACAGTCGGAGAGGAACCAAAGCGCGCGGCGATAAACGCTAAAATTCTCTCCGCTAAAAAAATAACCGGCTGCGTAGAGGCGATTGCCATAACCACCACCACAAAAACCGCCTCATTAAAATGCACCGTTTTCTCTAAAAAGTGCTCAGCGTCCGCCCAACTTCGCTGATACGCCACCGATACCATGAGCGGAATCGCCCACACTCCAAAGACAGCCTCAATTTCTCCCAAGTAATGAAACAATATCGCCCAGAAGCTAGCTGATTCCTCCTCTCCATCATCTGATACTCGCGACAACCATCGGAGGTGGGCCCGCTCCTCAAGACGCTTAGCTATCGCTGAGAACATCGGAGCCAAAAAGGTATGAATGATAGCGAGAAAGAAGATGAGCGTAGCGAAGAGATTGAGGGGCTCAATCGCTATGCGATTGCTCAATACCTCAAAGAAGCTTGTCATGTGACTGTCATGGTACGAGGACATTGGGCGAGGGAACCCCTGATCGACACGGAGCTCGCAACCGAACGCCAGCGCGTCGCGTAGCGCGTTCAAAAGATTTTGCATGACGAGACTCAAACTCATCACTGTCGCTCCCTAGCACAGCATCTCCGACCCTTGACGAGAGTCAGATACACACTTGTTCGATAAAGGATATCGACCGAACGCGGAAGCGACTCAACCACGAAGAAATAAACACTGTTACACCCTCAACGCTCTCACGAGGAAAACGCGGAGAACACAGATTAAGATCAATAACATTACGGGCCGGATTATTTGAGCTGCCATCAATACGGGGGGCCTATACGCCTGACTATTACCCATAACTCCGCATAAACTGACTAAAAGAGGGCAGATATACTTCAAAGGTGTGAATAGT
>JAFMIS010000247.1 GCA_017853915.1 bacterium | reverse complement strand
CTCATGATGGCTAAGTTATTGTCGTGGTGACCCAGGCTCTTTACCGAGAGGCTTGTCCCGGGAGTGGTTTCGAACCCATTTTTTCATGCATTCTGACCACTTACAAAATTCGCCACCATCCCTCAAGGAACTGATAAAAATGCCGTCTCCCCTCATGTTGGCGGTTGTTGGCCAAGGCTGCTTCTTTGGAGGGGATATCTATGCATTCACAAGGCTCGTATGACTGCGCCTATCAACTACGCAGACTCCTTGTGGCGGTAATCTTGTCAGCGCTGTGTCAGATCGCCTCACCACGCCAAGCGTTCGCGGTTTCTAAATGCACCGGGCTACCCCAAGAGATCGCAAACTGTATTTATGAATTTTGCCTCTCTAATCCAGCCCTGTGCAACAAGGATGGCATCGCCGCAATCGTAGGAACGGCGACCACCGCCGCTCAGTGGCAATCAATATGGGCTGTGATTTCCAACTATGCTCTCTCCGAAGTTAGCGCCACCGCCGTTATCGCAGCGACCGATGCCACGGCATCCCTGGCAGGTATCACTGGCACCGAGATCGTAGTGGGCGGCGGCGCAGCAGGTGCAGGAGCCGGAGCGGCAGCCGGAGTGGGAGGAGTGATTGTAGGAGCGGTTGCGATAGGCGTTGTTGTTGCTGGCGCTGAGCTCTACGCCATCGCTCGCCCGGACGACATTGCTTACTGGTTCGTTCCCTCTCCACCCGACACATGCCCGTCACGCCTCCCAAACATGCTAGGCCTACTGAAAGAGCCGACGCTTTCTCGAGGACTGTGCCAAGATCTTCAGAAGTTTTCAAAAGAATGTATGAAAGCTGGGGTGGGCATTGAACACCCCTGGTGTATAGCTAATGGGTATCGAGGAGCATCAAGCAGTGGGAGCAAAGGCGTCTCAAGCGGAGGCTCTCGAAGCAATTCGAACAGCCGGAACTCACGTGGCAGCTCCGCCTCTTCGGCCGGGAAGAAAAAACCCTCGAAATCCGGAAATTCACGCTCGTCGAAGAATAAGCGCAAATAAGTCCCGGATTTAACTGAGAAGCTAACCTGCCCAGCTCCAACTGTTTCACAAGACTCAAGTTCCGCAACGAACATGCCGACAGAGTCAAGGAGTGGCAATATGAAACTTAAGCGATTGATATTCGTCCTGGCGATGATAGCGTGGCTACCAGGGAGCTCGAACGCTCAGATGGTCAGTGAGGCCTTGATCTCTGCAACCTCGATAGTTCTTGAGACCCCAACACCTCCGCCAGCGAGCACGTTTACCCCAACACCTTCGCCAGCGAGCACGTTTACACCAATACCACCGGGGATCTCGGCTAGCTGCGACGCTATACGAGGAGCGCTGTTGTGGCAACTCTATCCACAAGTCTCAAAAGCCCTCTCCGACGGATATATTCATGATGGCAATTTCTGGACCGGGTGCAAGGCGTTCCAGGGATCCGAACCTCATGCCCGAGCCGGCATCAGAGCAACGCTGCAATTCAACCCGCCCGAGGCCCAGCTTCGTCAACTCAGCGCCAACGTCGATTACCTTGTCGGATGGCCCGCTCCGGGCGAGTCCAGCGTGATTAAGAAGTTTCGTGTCAAAACCGACAGCGGGTGGAGCGAGGATATGCTGCCCGACTCGACAACCGGCCTATGCCCAACGAGTTCCCCCACTACTCCCGTTACCCTCGATCAGCTATGCGTGCGGGTCCCGATTACGTATGGAAAGCAAGGCTCTTGGCGAAATGTTCATGCTGTGGAATTCACCGTTGAGATCGACTTCAAATGGGGGAACTATACTCAACACATGATCGACCTTCGAGAATTTCAATTCCAGTAAGATCTACGGCGTCCCCATGTACCACAGTCTCCGCCCAGATGCCCCTAGGCGGGATATCGCATGCGACTGCGTAGCGAGAGCACTGAGCATCCTGATTTTTTGGGTCGGAATGGCGAATTCAAAAATTGATTTGTGGGGCCGAATCGTATCGAGATACCTTGGGGCCTGAAAATCAATCCCTAAGTCTAGACAGCGGCTTTGTTGGCACTCACAGTAGCAGGCTTTATGCGGCATCTTGGCTCGACCAATCGCGCTCGCTTCACTCTTCCCCCGAATCTCTCGTACGCCGGTATACTCTCCAGCGCCCCAAATCTCCTAATCTCTCCATAAATGGATTCCCAGCAACCATGTCGGTGTCGCCCTTGTTTTTTCGAACGATTAGAATCTCCTCGCTCGCTGAGGAGATCTTGTCGTTATCAACCTGCGACACCCTGATCTTTGGATGATTCATCAGAGAGCTGTAAAAGCGGGCCGAAAATGGAAGATTATTCGCAAAACCGATCGCTGCTGACTCTCCTGTAACAAACGTTGCCGCGTAGTTCAAAACGTTTCGAGTCGATCGGTGCCGTGAAAGATGTGCGTTCGCTCCCAAGGTGGTGACGGCGAATCCAACTGTTGTGATCACCGCGAGGAGACATATTAAGCTTAGAGAATCATACATTTTGAAGGGGCGCGTAGCGAGAAAAACAATCGCCACCCCTACTATGATCGGAACTACAATTCCAGAGAGAGATGGCGCAAGGCTATAGAACACACATGCCGTGATTATGATAGTCAGCCCCATCGCTCCCAACATACCCCTAGTGACGCCGCGGCTTGGAATAAGAGGCGCTCCCTCTGAGTCAGCTACTCGAGTCCAGAGCCCCGCCATAAAAAACGCGAATCCCGGTATTGAGCTACAGAGATATGTCGGCGTGTACTGCCGAGCGAAGATGAGCAGAAGTGGACAACTTATAGCCCAAAAGAAACCAAGCGAGAGGCGATCATCGTTTAGCACCTCAGCACCAGCTCCTCGGAAAGAGATGCTCCTTCGTCGTTCAATAAGTGTCGCCATGAGCACCAGCGACCACGGCACCAAAGAGGGGATCATCCACAACCACGCCGCTCCTCGAAACTGAACGTGCCCTGAGCCATAGTGATCATCGTAACTCTTGGATAGAAAACGCCCGATATTTTCTGTCCATATGAAATAGTTGAGGAATCCCGGATTTCGGATCTCGGCGGCGATGTACCACGGGATACATATCGCCAGAAAAAGGCCGATTCCTAGACCCCAGGGGAGAGATCTGATCTCATTCAACCAGCTTCGACCTCGCCACCACCGAGCCGCGACCCACGGCCCCACAACCATACCAAAGAACACAACCGCGACAGGACCTTTTACAAGAACTCCTATCCCAAGCCCGGCAAAACAGAGGCAGCCCCACACACGCGAACGCTCGGCAAGCGCAAAGCCCGCGACCGCGAGGGTAATTCCGACTGTCAGGGTCATGTCGAGAACACACGCCCCGCCCAGAAAGAAGCTCATCAGAGAGGAGGCAAACACAAGGGTTCCCATGTAGGCACTGCGTCGCCCGAATACCAGCTTGGTTAAGAGAAACAGAATCAATCCGATCGCCATCGCGCTCACGAGACTTGGAAGTCGCGCGGAGATATTGCTCAAGCCAAAAACTTCATAGCTCATATTCATCAGCCAGAAGTGAAATGGGGGCTTACCAAGGTATGGCTCCTCAACACCTTTGTAGATGATCCAGGGTGTGACCCAATCGTTACGCTCAAGCATCAGTTGCGCGGTCGAGGCGTAACGACCCTCAGTTGTGTCGATTAGGTCCGGCACCCCAAGGGATACCAGTCGAACAAGCACTATAGCTACAAGGGCGAACAGGGGCGCGCGAGCCGAGAAGGGAATCTTGTATGACATTCATTTCCTTAAATTGGCCCTATACTAAATCTTGGCTGTGCACATGCCAGGGCTGATTGAGCTTGCGAGGGGCTAGGGTGTAGTTCTCTCGGACAGCCTATGAAGGCTAGCACAACCTCGCATGGAGCAACAAAGGGGCCCTTGGAAAATATCGTGTGGCAGCAAAAGGCCGGTGGAGAGTTGCCCGTTCCCCACCGGCCGACAGTCAAATCGGTCACTAAAAGGAGTAATTAGCGCTCACCAAGATAGCGTTAATCATACGAGAATCATTGCCGAATTGCCGAGCATACTCTCCTAGGTATCCCACCTCATATCGACCGGGGCCAGACTTCACATAGGGACCAAAGAAAAACCGATCTCGATCGAATCCGCCGACTGGGCCCTTCGTCGTTCCATTTTCAGTGACGAAAAGCTCATTGTATCCCGTCAGTCCGTAGCTACCATCTTCACTGAGGCCATAGCTTCCTCGAACGAGATAGCGCGTTCGGTTTGATGTCCCCGAGGCATCCTCAATGATACGTTGCT
>JAFMIS010000246.1 GCA_017853915.1 bacterium | reverse complement strand
TTCCGTTCGTAGCGACTTTGCCGTTAAGGGAATTATAAAAAGATGCTGAGGTCAAAATAGCGTTTACCGTGTTCTGGGCAGACAAAGTTCCGTCACAAACGGATTGAGCGAGCAGCGCCACCCCGGAAACCTGAGGTGCCGCCATAGAAGTCCCACTCATATAGACATAGATCGGATCAGTGTAGTAGCAGCTCGGAATCGAAGACCCTGGCGCCGCGATATCAACTGAGGTGGCCCCATAATTAGAGAACGATGAAAGGTTTCCACTCGAATTGGTAGAGGCTACCGAGATAATCGAAGGGTTCGAATAGTTGGCAGGGTAGAAAGGAGAGCTGTCGTTGTTGGTGGCGGAGTTGCCAGCAGCCGCCACAAATACTATCCCCGCGTCTGTGGCGTTTTGGATCGCTGTGCCAAGAGCTATTGAGAGGTCTGTGCTGCCCCATGAATTATTGCTTACGACGATGTTAACACCTGCTTGTTTTAAGGCGGTGATGTAGCTGAGGCCCGATATTGCGTCTTCGGTGTATCCGGAGCCCTCGGAATCAAGGAACTTGATCCCGATAATCTTGGTGTTCCAGGCAACTCCCGCGATGCCGATCGAGTTATTACCGCGCGCGCCCAGGATTCCAGCACAATGAGTTCCGTGACCGTGGTCGTCGAGGGGATCTCCGCTGCCCGTGATGGCGTTGTACCCATGCACATCATCAATGACTCCGTTGCCGTCGTCATCGATTAGGTTCCCCGCGATCTCTCCGGGATTAGTCCACATGTTAGCCGCTAAATCCTCGTGGGTGTAGAGCACCCCCGTGTCGATTACGGCCGCTATTACAGAGTTGCTGCCGGTCTGCTTATCCCACGCAGCGGGAAGTGACATGAAGCTACTGGCGTACTGCAAATAATAGTACTGATCATTGGGAGTCGCCGTGGCGAAGTAGGCGAAATTTGCCTCGCAGTGCACCCGACCTCCGATCTTGGCGAGCATCTTGCGAGTTTTTGCGCGGTAACAAAGATTTAATTTTCGGGTGTAGCGTTGGGGCTTGGGGCGCGAGTTTCCTAATATCGAGACGCCATCGCGGCGCTGCTTTAGAGAGATAATTCCGGGCGCTAATCGCTTTGCCCTCATGTCGGGCTGTAGAATGCCGCTTAGTCCTGAGTCGACGACGCGGTACGCGAGCGATCTCCCACGCACACTTACAATCGCTCCGGGAGTTGCCCAACGCTCACCCCATGCCGCAGGTGTCTCCGCTATCAGCAGTAGAGTCCACCAAGCCAAGAGTAGTTTTATGAGTCGAATTGAAACCATCTCAATGCGTACATCGGCTGTATATCTAAAAACTTAAGGGTCTTAGGTTGTTACGCTAAGTTTTTCTCGTAACTCTTTGTCGTCGCGTAGCTTTGCTGGGGCCTGCTGCCTGTTTTTGAGGGGTTTGAAGCCAGAGCTCGGGCGTCGAGTCCTTTAATCGTGGAGTTATCGACACATAGCGGAGCTTGCCCTATAGTGCTGCGGCTCGAGCGGTGTGTTGATGGGAGGCGTCTGGTAAAGAGCCAAGTTCTCTCATCAAGGGGTGGTTTTGGTTGCTACGATGAGAGATCGGCTAGTCATTGGAACGAGGAAAAGTGCTTTGGCCTTATGGCAGAGCCATGCCATTAAAAAAGCCCTCGAAGATCTCTTCCCAGGCCTCGTTGTAGAGCTGCAGCATATCGTTACTCTCGGCGATAAAACTCAGGACAGTCAGATAGCGATACCGGCCATCGGTGGCAAAGGTCTCTTTACGGCCGAGTTAGAGGACGCTCTTAAAGCCAAAGAGATCGACCTCGCTGTTCATTCTTTAAAAGATCTACCAACTACTATGGCGCCCGATTTTACCCTTGGCGCTATCCCATCTCGTGGGCCTGTGGAGGATGTGATGATCTCGCGCGGCGCGAAGCCGTTGGCGCGGTTGTCCGAGGGGGCGCGAGTGGGAACGTCGAGTCTGCGACGCTCTTCACAGATTTTGAGGCTGCGACCTGATCTTCGTGTGGTTCACATCCGGGGAAATGTCGATACTCGCCTCCGTAAGCTGCGCGCGGATGGCGGTGATTATGACGCGATTATTTTGGCGAGAGCTGGAGTTGAGCGCTTGGGACTGGGGAGTGAAGTGACAGAGATTTTTTCGAGTGAACAGATGCTGCCGGCTCCGGGGCAGGGGGCGCTGGCGATAGAGTGTCGCTCCTCCGATAGCGAGCTCCTCTCGATGTTGTCCAAGCTGCATGACCCGCTCACCGCAGTCACCGTTAGGGCTGAGAGAGCCTTCCTGGCCGCGCTTGAGGCCGGTTGTAACACCCCGGTAGGAGCCCTCGCTACGATAGAGCAACGGAGTGGCAAAAAATATGTTCGTTTCCAAGGGCGCTGCCTGTCGAATGATGGCTCGCGTGTGATTGAAACCGTTGGTGAGTGTGCGGTCGGCGAGGAGGCGCGTTTAGGGCAACAGATGGCTGAAGAGAGTCGCGCGCGAGGATTTGCTGAGCTGTAGAACCATGAAGACCACAGTTGTTATCACTCGCCCGAGTGGGCCATACGCTGGCTCGCGGAAATTAGCGAATAAGCTGGTGGAAAAAGGGTTTAGCCCCTACGAATTTCCCGTTCTGGCGTGTGTACCGGAAGATATTTCACCTGAGACGCGCAATCTTATTGATGAGATGTTTGAGTCTCCCGGTGTGTGGATCGCTTTTCTCTCGCCGACGGCGGTGTATGTTTTTAGAGATCTTCTGGCGCGCGTAGTCCCGGAGCGTCACTCCATGGCGGGTGTTCGTATCGCTGTTCAGGGCAAAGGCACCGCGGAAGCAGTGGTCGAGTGTTTCGGTAGAAAACCCGAATTTGTCCCGAGCGTTTTTGTAGCCGAGGAGTTCGCCAAAGAGTTCGCGCCTTACGTGAAGAGGGGTGAGCGAGTTGTGATTCCCCAATCCGCCGAGGGCCGGGATCTCCTTGCGCCGATGCTTCAAGGGGCTGGTAAGAACGCGCGGAGCTTTAGTCTCTATCGGTTGGAATCGGTGGCGGCTGATCCTGAGAGGGTTCATTTTTTAAAAGAGCTTCCCGGAGAGGAAACGGTAGTGGTCTTTATGAGTCCATCCGCTGTCAGAGCAGCGGTCGAGCACGCCGCGGATGTTCTCGTAGGAAAGAAGTTGCTCTCTGTAGGGCCCATCACCTCCCAAGCGATTCGTAAAGCGGGGCTCCCAATTTGGCGTGAGGCACGTGAACACTCCGAAGATGGAGTGCTGGCTGCCCTCGTTGATGGATAACCACATCGCTAAAATTGGCAACGAGTTCCACGAATTGCGCTTGGTTTGCCGCGCCCGCGTCCTAATCTTGCCGGTGCTTTCTTGAAAAATTCTCGCAGGTTAGCTAGGCTACCGAGGCATCTCAATGGAGTTTTACGATGATCGATCTTCACGACCTTCGGGAGCGTCCCGACCAGTACCAGCAAGCGTGCATCAACAAGGGAATCACTATTGATATCAAGGCGTTCCTTGAGCTCGACAAGGAGTACCGCAAGTGTCGCTCAGATGTAGAGGGGATGCGAGCTGAGCAAAACGCGGTCAGTAAAGAGATTCCAAAGCTCAAAGGGGATGAAAAAGACCAAAAGTTAGCGGCGATGAAGGTGTTGGCTGAAAAGCTGCGCCTCGGATCTCAATCTTTAAAGGAGCTTGAGGAGAGGTGGGAGAAGGAGCAGCTTCGAATCGGTTCGATTCCGCTTGAGGGTGTTCCTGTTGGAAAGAGTGACGCCGATAATCGGCCGCTGCGCGCGTGGGGAGAAGTTCCGAAGCCTTCATTCGAAATTCGCGATCATGTGCGTCTTGCGCAAGACCTCGCGCTCTTCGACATCGAGCGTGGAGTTAAGATAGCTGGCGCGCGTAGTTACTTTCTGACGGGTGATGGTGCCCGTCTTTCGCATGCGGTCTTGAGCCTCGCCATGGATGTTCTTTACAAAGCGGGATACACCCTCATGGATCCTCCGCACATTGTGACATACCGCGCCATGAGAAATACCGGGTATTTCCCGGGCGGCGAGGAGATGGCGTATCACCTCGACGAGCGCGACCCTGACCTGCATCTGATCGGCACTGCCGAGGTGCCGGTGGCATCGTTCCATGCCGACGAAATATTGAGTCTCGAAGAGCTTCCCAAGCGCTATGCCGGATATTCGCCGTGTTATCGGCGTGAGGCTGGAGCGTACGGAAAAGATACACACGGGCTGTATCGAGTGCATCAGTTCTACAAAGTGGAGCAGGTAATAATCTGCAA
>JAFMIS010000245.1 GCA_017853915.1 bacterium | reverse complement strand
GAGGGCCTGAGGGCCTGAGGAGAAAATTCCTTGATTCGCACAGACGACCATCGACACTTACTCCGACGAACGACGCTTGCCGTACGACAATCCCTTAGCCGGGCTCTGCTCCACATCAAATCGGCGCTTATCGTACCACTCAACCATCTGAATGCTGGCGTGACGCGAGAACTCCTGAACCTCGCGGTGAGGAATCCCGTCCGTAAGGAGTTTTGTAATGGCTGTAGCGCGGGCGGAATGCGGGGTAACGTATGCCCCGGCTCCGGCGGCGAGGCAGTATTGCTTGAAGATCAGATAGAGACCGGTATCTGACATCTTCCTGTCAGTCGGAGTTTTTCCACCCTGTCCAGTAAAGCCGACAAAGAGGTGATCCCCCTCTGATGCCTTGTGGTCGCGCCGATCCTTGATCCAATCCTGAAGAAAGTGGGCGGCCCATTCCGGCACTGCTTGTTCGGCATCGCGTTTTGCCTTTGTGTGTCGGAGGTAGAGAAAAGTAGTGCCGCCGCTTGTTCGGCGCACATCACCGATCCGCAGGCTTACGACCTCACTGCGACGAAGGCCAGCGCCAAAAAGAAGCGCCAGCATAGCCCGATCGCGGCGCCCCTTAGGGGTTGAGGAATCAGGAGAGGAGATAATCTCCATCACTAACTCAAAATCGATCATCTGAGTGGGGCGTTTTCGGCCTGCGTCCTTGGGCGGAGGTGGCACCTTATCGGCTTCGAAGGGATTCTCAGTGATCCCGAGGTTACTCGCCACCAGCATGCGGTAGATACGTCGCAGAGCCGCGAACTTTTTATGGATGGTGGCATTTGACAGCGTGGATTCAAGGCCATCCTTTTTTCGACCCTTTCCATCGCTTTTATTGACGAGAATTTCTCGAGAGCTCGAACGGGGCATCGAGGACTGAAAGCGCGGGCGCTCCCCCGGCATCCCCTCCAGGTACTTGCGATAGGCGATAGCATGCAGGTCAGTCGCGGCTAGGATCTTAGCGGCGCTCACATTTGTACCAGCCTCCGCCCCAAGGAAGCGACACCACTCAGCGATAATCCCTGAGTACGTCACACGGGTAGCCGGGGACTTCAGCGAGAGAAACGCCGAAATCCGGAGCCACACCCGGTGCGACCCGGTGGCTGATTGAGTTATGAGCGAGGATCCCACGCCCTAAGTGTAAGCTGGGAGCGCTCTTCCCGGTAGGGTGAACCTGTGCCCCACAACCCGAGTGGCTGTGCCGACCGACCAGGACTTAGAGAAATGTCGATTAGACAGGGCAGGATAGGGGAGCAGGCGCGCCCGGCTCAAGCTCTTGTGAGCCCGCCCCTAAACGCGAAAGGTCGAGAATTGCCACCTCTTTTCCGGTTGGGGAACTGCCCCGCCAAAGCTCCTCAGGGACCTACCACTATCATGGAGGGGATCCCACAGGACCTGCTCTGATACAAACTTACCGAGGTAGGGCATGGCAACGCTTAGAATCTCATCGTGATCGATATCATCGGGCAGGCAGATCCCTCGACGCGGGTTTTTTAAAATCCACTTGGCGGCGGCAACAACCGAGCAGGCAACCTGCACCGTGGTCGCGTTCTGCCCGGGCGCGAGTCGGCGAGCCTGATCGATATCTAACACGCTCCCTGTCCACCATCCGTTAAGCGAGTGCCCCATGAGGAGCACCCCCAACTCATCCCAACCGGAGGAGATCTCGTCAGCCAGGATGCGTTGCTTCTCCTGAAGCTTGTACTCGCGCATCCGCAACTCATGCACCGAAGCTATGGCCGAGTCTGAGGGGCAGTACACGTAGTGCACCGTGGGCCGATAGATCGCGCGATCTCCATTCCACACCGTCAAACGATCGGATATCCCGAATGCTTCCCCATGCCGAATCACCATGCCAACTATCGGACCACTCGGCACCCATGAACGTGCCCACGTGTTAACTCCCAAAGAGCGAAGGCAGATGACGTTCCGCGGGCCATCCTCAAAGGCCACACCATCCGCTGGCATCTCCTCTTCGTGGGTACCCCAGCCCATCTCGGATGGCGCGACACCCTCCTCATAAAGCCCCTCAACGCTCCAGGTATTGACGAACTCATTAACTTCTCTGGGTTGCGTAGCGAGCTGCGTGTCACGCTCACTTATGTGAATAACTTTTGTACCTGATAGCTGCGCGAGTTGCGCAAAGTCCCGACGACCGTGAGCATCTTCCAGCCCCCTTCGAAGCTCCGGCCTGGATTCGCGTTCAATCGCGCGCGCCGTGAGGTCAAGAAGAGCCTTCTTTGTAAAATGAGACACCAGCCCCGGGTTTGCTCCGTGGTCAAGCACTGCCGTTGGGCCCGCATTGCTCTGCCAGTCCCGCACCATCGCCCGAATATCCATCTGACGGCGGTAGAGTGTGTACGGCCGTGGATCACAACGAAGGGTGTCGGCATAGGGGTCCCACACCTCTACCGACGTATTTATATAGAGAACGTCATGGGCTCGGCACCACTCAAGAACGCTCTTGGTCTCGATGTTCCACCCCAGATCGATCAGAAGATCTCCACCAGACAACCTCGCCGACAGGATCTCGTGCATCGTATCAGGCGTAAGGCGTAATTGCTCAAACACGACACCCTGTTGAATCAGATCGGCGATGAAGTGCCGATTGTCAAGGCAATCTACCACCCTCACAGACGCCGGCTCGAGATCGAGTTCTCGCAGGAGCATAGGAAGACAGCAGCGTCCCACGGCGCCGCAGCCGATAACAAGAATATTCGAATTTTTCGGATCTATGCCCACCCCTAACTCCCTCACTTCATTGCCATTACCAGGGTAGAAAAAGGAACGCATAATCGTTTGGCTACCTCGGACCCCTTGAGTCAATACTATCAGTAGTGATGTCGTTTGTCCGAGAAACGAAACGCTAGCGCCCCGCATTCCACTTGGAGTAGAATTTGATGAACCGCGCGAGGCTCTATGATTCCATCAACTCAACCAAACCTTGAACAGACCCTCCTTCGGGCCCTCGCAAAGGAGCCTCACTTGAGCGCTGCGACCCTGCGTTTGCTCGCGTCAACTGAGCGGCGCTTCAGCCAAGCCGCGGTGTACAAGGTACTTCACAAGCTCCAACACGAGGGGGTGGTTGTGCGCGCCGGTGCTCACTACAGCTTGAGCCTCGGCTGGGTTTTTGAGCTCCTTACCTTTGCCGACACGACCGCCAAGAGATATTTCTCGGAGTCGTACGTGCGCACCCTGATTCCAGCCGCTGGCAAACGCTTGTCGTGGCGCTTTTCGGACCTGATCCGATGTAATGAGTTCTGGAATCAACTCCTCTTGGCTCTTCTCAAGCAGTCGGATACGCCGGAGGTATTCTCGTGGGTTCCGTATCCCTGGTTCGCGATTCTTGACGACCAGCGCGAATCCCGGCTGCATCAAGCATTTCGGATGAGTGGTCGCCGTTTCTACACTAATTTTGGTCACGCTGGGTCACTAGAGCCAATCGTCAAGAAGCTCTACAACCACAAGAATCAGGTCATCTCCTTTGCTAAAGGGCCGCTCTCAGATTCCTCGCATACCTACGTTGATGTAGTCGGTGACTACCTGCTTTCAGTAAACCTGGCCTCTGACGTTTCGCGTCGGATTCAGGTCTCGTTCGCCGGCAACGGTGGCCGAGAAAAAGTCCATCCGGCCCGCCATCTGGCCGCCCTTACGGCGCGCTGCAAGGTCTCCGTGACGCTCGAGCACAGCCCCCGCAAGGCATCGCGTTTACGGGGTGACTTGAGGGATTTCTTTGGCTGCTAGCCTGTTGGCACGCTAGACTTCGAATAGACCCTCACATTTATGCTGGCGGCGTCGGGGTGCGCTGCTCGTCTGGTATTCGGGTATTCGGGTCAGGTTTCTTGTTGCTGACGCACTTGCCCGCTGAGCACATCTCTCCCTGCTCACACTCACCACATGAACCTCCACACCCATCATCTCCGCAGTGCTTTTCGACGCAATGGGGTCGACACGGCTGATCGCCGCTAAACTCGGCTCTACAGGCGTGTTTGCAGAGGTCTCTCGACTTAACAATATCTTCATACCACTTGGCGCACTGGCCAAGCCAGGAGAGGTACTTCAAGGGATCAAGGCTTGGTAGCTTTGGCGCAACACCATCGCGCGGGAGAATCGCCCAGCACAGATCCGGCCCGTACTTTTCATTACCCTCAGCAACGTCGTCGCAGCAATTTGAGCATTCCGTTAGGTTCTGCCACTGACGGTCCTTTGTCTCAAGCGCCAATCTGACGCACATGGCGGGATCGGTGTTGGGAAGCTCGGGATCGCTG
>JAFMIS010000244.1 GCA_017853915.1 bacterium | reverse complement strand
TTGTATGTGATACCCTCCGTCTATGTCCAATGCTGAACCTGAAGCTCTCCATCCCTTTAGAGAAGTCCCTCCACGCACCTTTGACACTGCACGGTTGCACTTGCGGGCCAGCGGCCTCTCCGATCTTGAACTTGTCTTCAAGTTGTATACCAACGATCCGATAGCGACCAAGTATATGTCTTGGCCACGCTCCACCACCGTGGAGGACGGTAGAGTTTTTCTTGAAATTGTAGAAGATTCTTTTGCCGGGATATCGAACGGGGCACTTGAATTTGTCTGGCTGATTCAAGTTAAGCAGACCGGCGAGTTCATAGGAAGCTGTGGCATAGGGACACAGCAGGGCTCCACCGTCGGTGGTGGCTATATCCTGAGCCCACCTTTTTGGCATCGAGGCTACGCAGCAGAAGCGTGGGCGCCGGTGGTTGAATGGGCGAAAACCCAACCCGACATTCACCGCATAGAAGCCGTGCACCATCCAGATAACCCAGCTTCAGGGGCTGTCATGCGCAAAGTGGGGCTGACGTTTGATCGGATTGACCATAAAAGAAACGGATACCCAAACCTTGGGGAGGGAAGCGTTGATGAATTAGTGTATGCCTGGGTTCGCACCTAGCTTTTCACCTCTATCAGGCGCTACTTAGAGACTTGCACCCTTGTTGGCCAGGCGCTGTACCCACATTTGCATTCGATATAGACCCGACTCCCCCGCTCCCGTACTTAACTCTTGACTATCGCTCCCCGCAGACCTTATTCTGCCCGCCTATGTTGCGCCTAAACGCCCTAACAACTAACACCTTGTCGCAAGCGTTCTCACGCCCTGTGTCGGTGGTAGTGGTGGTCGTGCTCGTACGAGCAGGGTGCGGGGCGATGCTCTAAAAAGCTACGCCTAGGTGATGAAAAGCCTCCGCACCCCTAAAAAGGTGCGGGGGCTTTTTTATTTTGTGCTTCTTGTTTTTAAAAAAGGCTTCCTTATGACCCCCTCCAACACAGCAGAAACTACGCAGGCACTTTCATCAGCTCGCGAATTGACTGGCTCTCAGCTTCTCCTGGAGCTTCTCCGACGCGAGGACGTCGACACTATATTCGGCTATCCGGGGGGCGCCATCATGCCTGTGTATGACGCGCTGTATGACTACAGAGACAGTATCAGGCACATTCTCGTTCGCCACGAACAGGGAGCCGCTCACGCCGCCGAGGGATACGCCCGCATCACGGGTAAGGCCGGAGTGTGTATGGCAACATCCGGCCCGGGGGCCACTAATCTTGTTACAGGAATCGCAGACGCGATGCTCGATTCTGTTCCACTTGTATGCATCACCGGGCAAGTAGGACGCGCGTTCCTCGGAACAGATGCGTTTCAGGAAACAGACATCATCGGAATCACTGTTCCTATCACTAAATGGAACTTTCAAGTAACGAGCGCTGAGGAGCTACTGACCGTTATCCCAAAAGCCTTCGCGGTTGCTCAATCAGGACGGCCCGGTCCAGTTCTGATTGACATCACAAAGAACGCTCAATTCGAGAAGATCTCGATCGACTGGTCGAACCCGGAAAAGCGCGCCCAGGTCGCATGCAAACGAATCCTTGAACTGTCCGGCATACGAGAGGCGGCACGACTTCTTAATGAGGCTGCGCGTCCCCTCATGCTTGTCGGTCACGGCGTGCTCCTAGCGCACGCACACGACGAAGCGCGCATGCTCGCCGAAAAAGGAGCCATTCCCATGGCCAGCACACTTCTTGGGCTATCAGCGATACCGACGAGTCATCCGCTCTATGTTGGAATGCTTGGTATGCACGGCAATTACGGCCCCAATGTGCTCACTAACCAAGCTGATGTCATCATCGCGGTTGGAATGCGATTTGATGACCGCGTCACGGGCAAACTCTCAGAGTACGCCCGGCAGGCGAAGATCATTCACATCGATATCGATCCGGCCGAACTAAACAAAAATGTTCAGGTTGCCGTCGGTATTGTTTCAGACGCGCGTCAGGCACTTCGGGGCTTACTGCCGCTGATCAATCGTGAGCCAAATCCCCTCTGGCAGGCAGAATTTACCCGCTGTCGGACGCTGGAAGAGGAGAAGGTGATACGTCACGATCTTTCTCCGCGCGATGGCCTTCCTAGCATGAACAAGGTGATTGCCGATCTGGGAGAGATAACACACGGCGAAGCGATCCTCGTCACTGACGTCGGACAACACCAGATGGCCACGGCCCGCTACTATCCGTTTCGACGCCCCAACTCTCTACTGACCTCTGGCGGACTCGGCACCATGGGATACGCGCTTCCTGCCGCTTTAGGCGCCGCTGTTGGAGCTCCCGGCGAGCGAATTGTCGCCATTATCGGAGACGGAGGATTTCAGATGACCGTTCAGGAACTGGGGACGATCTCCCAGGCTCAGGCTCCAGTTAAGATCATAATCCTTAATAACAACTTTTTAGGAATGGTTCGTCAGTGGCAGCAACTTTTCTTCGACAAGCGCTACTCTTTTGTCGAGATGGAGAACCCGGACTTCATCAAACTAGCGGAAGCCTACAAGATCCCAGCCCAGCGGGTCTCCGATTGTTCCGAGGTCCCGGCGGCTATCCAAACGATGTGGGAGACCCCAGGGCCCTATCTTCTTGAGGTAGTGTGCGAAAAGGAGCAGAACATCTTCCCGATGGTGCCAGCTGGTGCCTCAATAGCGGACATCCGTCTTCAATAATTACGACAAGGAGAAACACATGAATACTAATCCGGTAACATTTCTCGTATGGACCGACAACAGCCCGGGAGTGCTCTTGCGTCTGACCACCCTCTTCACTCGCAGGAAGATCAACGTGGAGAGCCTCACCGTCTCGGAGACAGAGATTGAGGGGCTCTCACGCTTTACGGTTACGACAAAGATCGACACCGTGACAGCTGCCACCATCGGGCGTCAGATAGAACGAATGATTGAAGTGCAGCGGGTCTTTGTTTTTGCCGAGCCTGATGTCCTTCATCGAGAGGTCGCTATGATTCGGACTCCCCTCACCTCACACGACGAAACTCTGGTGCTTTCTCGATATGGCGGAAGTCAGGTCATCCATCGAAGCTCCCGAGGCACGCTCCTACAGTTCACCGGAACGGAGGCAGAGATCTCAAATCTCATCTCATTTTTAACACCCTTCGGGATCACTGAGTTTGTGCGCTCAGGACGCATTGCCGTTACCCCCGATGGTGAGTACGACACGGACCTCTCACGCTCTATACATGAACTTCGGCCTGGGGCATCGGAGGGTCCGGATATGTAGCGCTCAAAAACCCCGATTGAATAGCCCACTCAGGAGTCAGTAGCTCCCGCGCGATTGAAATGACACACGTAACAACTTTGCTCAGCTTGCCACACCTAAGCCTTATAACCAATTAATCAGAAACAGTCCGCGCTGGCCACTGCCGCACAAAGGCGTCCGCCATCTGGGGCCGATCCGCGACACTTCGTAGCTTCGCCTCGGCGGCAACCCGTGAGGAAAATGGCCCCACTAAGATCCGATAAAGGGTCTGGCCTGATGATTGCGAAACATACTGAGCTATTGTGTATTGCTTACTTGTTATGGAACGCTCGGCACGATCGGCCGCGGCCTGTGTCGAGAAAACACCAACCTGAATATACCAGTGTGAGACAGATTTTTCTCGAGTCTGAGAGTCCTCAGAAGCGCTTCTCTTAGCTCCCAGGATGCCCCGTGATGTCTTACTCTCTGCGATAGATTTTTGTGATTCTTCACTGGGTATCCCTGAGCCTTGGCCATGACCCTCTGATGTACTAGCTCGCTTCACGTGCGCCGCTTGAACGCTTGTTTGTTGTGCCAATGCCGCCGTAAGATCCGGTTCACCTGCTAGCTCGGGTATGAGCGATTGCAAGTGCCGCGCCCTTGCTACTGGATCTGGGTGAGATGCCGTGAGGCTCGTTAGCAGGTCGCCTGACCCGGACGCACTCACTTCATTTAACTTGAGAAGGGCCGTGATCGCCGCGTCAGATGGAGCCTTCTCATCTGTAAGCATTCTAAGCGCATATTCATCGCACTCGGTTTCGTCTGATTGCGAGAACTGTCCCATGACAACCTCGGCAGCCATAGAAGCCATAGCATCTCCACCGAGTCGAGCCGCCTCTCCACCCAGCGAGGCTCCCGCTGAGGCGTCAACAGCAACGCTTACTCCCTGCACGGCCGCGTTTGCCGCATAGGCCCGTTGGAGCCTCTCTTTTCGATGCCCATAGCTGATGTGCGCCACCTCGTGACCGAGAACGAACCTTAATTCAACATCACTCATTCGATCCATC
>JAFMIS010000243.1 GCA_017853915.1 bacterium | reverse complement strand
CGACGGGCACTGCAGAGAGGCGCTCCTCGGTCAAAGTCTCATAGTCACCGCGACCTCGAGTCATAACTGCCTTTGCTGCCTGAAGCTCGGCGGGGAGATATTCATTCTCTTTACTGAAAGATGATAGGCCAAGGGAGAACGCTACCATGTCCGCAGCCATCTCAAGATCCACGGTAACTTGACGGGTAATGCCTTTCGGGGGCAATCGTTTGACGATCACAGAGAGCCCAGCCCGAGCCACGGCGTCCAAAAAAGCGCGCTGTCTTGAATCATCTTCGTACGGTATCAAAGTATAGTAACGGGCAACGATAGGGGCCGCTCCTGAGGTGACGCCACGCACGAGAGCGCTCATGTCTACTTTTCTGTTGATTCGGCGGGTGGCGCGATCGAGTCCGGTGCCGTCGATGAATAATCCAACGACTCGACGCTCTTTTTTCTTTACAAAGCCCTTTCCCAGCTCTTCAAATTTCATAACATCCTTGTGCTCGTCTGAGCTACTCGGGAGGCTTTCGCCACCTCTACCCGTATTATTGATGCCAGGGAGTATATCGAATGATAGATCTGAAGGCTAGGTGCCGAGAGGAGGCTGGTTTGGGGTGAGAACTAGCGAATTTCGACCCGAGTTCCGATGCTAACCATTGAGAAAAGCTGCGTCATCTCCTGAGGCGTTACTCGAAGGCCCCCGATCTCTTGCATCCAAACTGGCCCACTATGAATGGGTGTCTGGTTGTTAAGAAAGAGGCTTCTGGTGCCGAGAGCGGCTCGTCGGAATCTCTCGCGGCTGCCCTCCTCAGGCACATCTAAGGAACGTTTCGTGAAGTAATCCCGCGGTGCGTACCAGAGAGGGTTCTCCTCCTTTAAGGTTACCGAGAAGGAGCCCTCCACCAGATACTGTGTTCCTTCAGTGTGTAGCACGAGCGGAGCTTGGCCAGGCTGGAGCGCTGTAATCGTCTTGGTTTTGCGGGAAACTATCAAGGCTGGGCCGTTTTCCCCATCCATGAGGGGCAGGGGCTCTGGTAAGTTATTCGAAGCCAAGGTCTTGGTTGTTGGTGCCAGCGGAGTCGTTGAGATTTGTGGCACCGGTCGGGACAGGGCCAGGGTGCCGTCCATTAACCAGTTCTTCTTGTCGTTTGCGGGTGATGTCCAGGAGCAGCCAGACGGGACTGCTGTCAGGAGTAAAGCTAGGGTAGAGCAGACAGCCGACCGCACTCCTTTGCCTAGCCTCTTTTGTAAGAACCACGCATCCTGCATTTCACACCTAAATCAACTGCACCACCGACCCAATCAGCAGATCGCTGCACTAAACGAATCTGATGAGAATGGTGGCCCATGCCACACCTCAATGAACTATGATGCGGTGGGCCGCGAGCCAGATTTGATAATTTTCGTCGGGCCGTGGGGACGGTAGTATTGACAGGAAGAACGCTTTTATAGAAACCATACGCCGTGAATATTCAAGTAGTTAACTGGAAGTTGGGGCATGATAGACCTGGATGGAATGCTCTCAACCTTGCCCGGTAAGGGGACTTGAGGTGTACTTAGGGGCTGTAAACCGGATAGTGGGTGCCGGCTTTCGTCATACAGACGATGCTATCGGCAGACTATTGGTTGAGAACTTTTATGCTGTCATCCCTTGTTAAATGGGGCCGCGCCGGGGGGCTTTTTCGACTCCCGTCATCGTTGGGCTCTTCTGTCTTGTGTTTGGTGGTCGCTCTTGGAGCGAGTGGTTGTAGTCTACGACCCGGCTTCCTCCGTATTCCTGCGGGTGAGGAGCTTAGCCAGCAGGGTATCGCAGCAGACGAGAAGTTCTTATTTGACTCCTCAACAAAAGCCCCGAAGCAGATCTATGTAAAATCATCTCCTGTTCTTCCTCAGTTGGATTTGGGGGTCACTCCGGAGGTTCAAGCCGAGCTCGACCGATTTATGAGTCGTGAGCGCTCGACAGTGAATGATATCCTAGCTCGAGGGGCCGATAAGTTTGGACCGATGGCGGAGGTTTTTGAGGACGCAGGAGTCCCACGCGAGCTATTAACGGTCGCGGCGGTCGAGAGTGGGCTAAACACCCGAGCTGCGAGCCCGGCTGGGGCGCGAGGTATGTGGCAGTTTATGAAGTCAACTGCGCGCTTGTATGGATTGCGAGTAGATCGTCAACGTGACGATCGTACAGATTTTATTCGATCGACTGAGGCGGCGGCTAAGCACTTGCGCGATCTCTTTATCCTGTTTCAGGACTGGCACTTGGCCCTGGCGGCGTATAATGCTGGGAGTGGCGCCATCAATCGAGTGGTGAACAAAACGGGGGAAGAGGATTTCTGGGGGCTCGCCCGGGCCGGACATCTTCCGAGGGAAACTAAGAACTTCGTTCCGAGGGTTATCGCCCTCTCTCTTATTGTGAGCAACCCCGATCAGTACGGGTTCGATGGGTTCAAAGCTATAGGCTAAGAGCTGACCAGAAAGTCCGGCTTCACGACCTGTGTTGGTCGGCTACGTCTTTACTTGCGCAGCTATTCCATCAAAGCGGCTAGTTCATTCAGGTCAGTGGGGAATACCCCATCAGTTAAGAGTTCCGCGCCGCGGGATGTCACCAGGATGTCGTCTTCTATTCTGACGCCGCAGGCTGGGATGCCCCTCAAGGGTTTGTTGAAGTACAGACCCGGTTCTATCGTAATGACCATCCCTTTTTCTAGAACCATCCCGCCTGGTCCAACCTCGGGCGCAGCGTCGTGGACATCGATTCCCAGCGAATGCCCAATCCCGTGCGGGAAAAATGGCTTGTATGCCCCCGCCGCTACGAGTTGAGAAACCGAGCCGCGCAGGACCCCTAAGTCTTTAAGCGCCCGTGTTAGCTCGACCGCTGCTGCCTTGTGAACCTCACTTACGCGCACTCCAGGTCGTATCTTACGCATAGCGGCCGCTTGAGCTCGCAATACCGCATTGTAGATCTCTTGCAAGCGGGGGTTTTTGATAGGGCCGATAGGGATTGTTCTGCTTACGTCGCAGGCGTACATATCGAGTTCACAGCCCGTATCGATGAGCAGTAGCTCCCCATTTTGTAGGGTTTTGTCGAGGGCATGGTAATGCAGCGTCGCGGCAGATTTTCCCGAGGCGACTATTGTATTAAAAGACGGCTCAGCACCATGGAGGCGGTATAGATATTCGATCAAGACGGCCAGCTCTCGTTCTCGAACTCCGCGGCGCATATACTGGACTGAATGAAGAAGCGCGGCCGAGGTGAGGTCGGCAGCCGCCATAATCTTTTTGATCTCCGAGGGATCCTTCATGGCGCGGAGTCGAGCGGTAAGGTGCTCTGCCTCGACAACTCGAGTTGGAAGACCTCGCAGGGTGTGAGCGGAGCGACTTGCGAGCTCTAGCCTCAGACGAGCGCTCAGATTGTTGGCGACTGATTGGAGGTATGTCGTGGTGCAACCCCTAAGAAGGCTGCGCACAGTAGCCATGGGATCCTTGGAGGGCATCTCTGTAGCTCCGAGCTTACGGGCTAGGGCTTTCAGTGAGGGTTGGCTTCCATCCCACACTCGCTTGATCGGATCTTCGATCGGGGCAACCAGAATCACTTTGTCATTAGCATGCGGGCGAAGCACCAGAGTGAGTTCTTGATGATGGCTCCCCGTGAAGTAGAATAGGTCGCTGTTTTGCCGGTAGGGGTAGTGCGTGTCGCGAGACCTCACGCAGAGAGGATTGCTCGACAACACCAGTGCACTCGAGTCGTTCTCTAGTTTTAGTGATTTCAAGGCTTTTTGAATACGTGCTCGGTGTATCTCTTTCATGGGGCGGTCACTCAGCGCAATCAGTCTTGGTGAATCAAAACACGAATAGCGGGTTGATGCATGGGTAATTTCACGGCGCATGCTTGTTTCCGTAAAGGAAGAGGGGAATACTTCTTGTAGGAGATGGGTATGGTCTCAATTACGGTTGACATAGATGATTCCTGGGTAGAACCGATCTATGATCATGTGCACCACGGGAGGTGTTTCTCTCTTTTTGAGAGGGCCCGTTTAGCGCTTCTGGAGCATATCGGGTTTCCAAACGATCAGCTGCTGACCGAGGGGAAGGTTCTAGTGATCACCCGTGTTAGCGCTGAGTATAAGCGCGAAGTTAAGCGCGGATTTGTTCAGGTAACGTGCGACTCCGTGTCCTTGCAAGGCAGGAGTCTTGTTATTCAACAGCGCATTATTAATGAGCGCGGTAAGGTTGCGGTAGAGGCCACGGTAGAATCGATGTTTATGGATGGTAAGACCCGTCGAGGCATCAATCCGCCCGAAGACTTCCTGGCGGCATTTCTAGGTTACTCGAGAC
>JAFMIS010000242.1 GCA_017853915.1 bacterium | reverse complement strand
GAGAGGTCCTCATTCATCACCAAACGAGATCAAGCCGCGAGAGCCCGATATAGCTCGTCCGACGGACTCTCGTCAGTTGACCGAAAAACCGGAAGTAGGGCCTGCGCCGCCCGCGATATCTGCCTCACCAAAACCTACCTCGGAGGCGCCGCGAAATGATTCAGTAATCTTCACTCAGCTCGCGCAACAGGTAGAGGCGAACATCCGTCAAAATCTCGGGTCAACCCCTACTACCGCTTCTCTGGAACCCAATCCATCTTTAGGAGCCACGCCCCACGTCTACCTCCAAAGCCATACAGAGCTACGCACCAGCGTTCTTGATAAGCTGACTCAACTCCAGGACGGTCTCGACATAGCTATGGCGCGGGCCGCGCAGCCAGGCCTTCGTGACGAACGCGGCCCCACGACCGACCTCGCCGCCAAGCCGGAGCAGGGCTGTTTCATCTATTTTGAGAGGCCGTCGTCAAGCGTCGAATCATCACTGGCGCCACAACGCGCCGATCGAGACGCCGCCCCCTCGTCACCTCAACTGAGGCCAGAGTCGATATCAGACACCGGTCCCCAGGAGAGCGTTTCGCCTGGCTCTCACAAACTACTCAGCAGCCTGGCTCGGTTAGCTGAGAGGGCTCTCTCTGTTGAGACACTCAGGAAATTAGACCGCGGCTTCGAGAACACGTGTCTCACTCTGTTTGGCGCGGCAGCCCTCGGTGTCATAGCGACGGACCGGATCCTCCGCGCTCTGATCGCGCTTGGTCGGTATTCACAGCAGGCGGCCCAGGATGAGGACGCGGTGAGTGATGGCGAGGCGATCCTACTGCATGGAGTCTCCGAAGCATTGTACGCGCTCGAAGTTGAATTGCTCGAGAAGAATAGTGGTAGCGGGTCTACTCTGGTAGCTGACATTACTGGAGTCGTTGGTCTGCATGGTGCGGCGCGACCTATCGAGGGTGTGAGAATCGAGGGCGGCCCACTCGGAACGACTCACACGGACACATGGGGGCAATTTACTTTTAAAAACATCCCTCTTGGGGAGGCGTTCCATCTCTCGCTCTCTCACCCTGAATACTTCTTTAACGCCTCAACCGTGACGGGAATCGCCGGAATAAACACATTCATTAATGTTACCGCCACCACGAGGCAGAAATTTTCATAAAATAAGATTTCATAAAATACGCTGGCTCGTTACAGCGCCGCGATCCGGCCACCGCACAAGAGCTCCTCATTATTGAGGTCATAGAGCACGGCTGCTTGCCCTGGCGACACGGCGGCCCAATCGTCACTCCAATAGATCTCACACGTGTTCGCGTCGCGAGCGACCATGCGGGCCTGAACCCCCTCGTGTCGCGAACGCACTTGCGCGACGACATCCCTCTCTATGGGGAATCGCTTCTCGCTTACAGCCTGAATAAGATCTGGCGATACCCAGTGCATCTCATGGACTGTGAACCCCTCACGCTTGAGGTCGTCGCGATTCCCAATAATCACATCATTGGTGCTGGCGTTGATGCCGACCACATAGAGAGGCTCGGCAGCGCCACCAAGATGCAGGCCTCGCCTCTGGCCAACCGTGAAACGATGTATACCCTCGTGTTCGCCCAGGACCTGCCCCGACGTCGACACAAAACGCCCCTTGCCACGGCCACCACCGATCGTTACGACAAAATCTTGCACGCTCCCGGCGACAAAGCAGATGTCTTGGCTCTCCGCCTTATTAGCCGTAATAAGTCCAGCCTCTCGGGCAAGCTCACGGATCTCAGGCTTCGTGTACTCACCAACAGGAAATATTGTCGAACCTAGCTCATCCTGACGACAGGTATAGAGGAAGTAACTCTGGTCCTTATTTCTGTCCACTCCCCGGAGCAGGTGAAACCCCCGCTCGCTCTTTCGGATGCGAGCATAATGCCCCGTGGCCACAGTGGAACAACCGAACCCGCGCGCGCGCTCACGCAGCTCTCGAAACTTAACTTTACTATTGCAGTCGATGCATGGATTAGGTGTTAAGCCTCTCTGATAGGTCTCAACAAATCGCTGTATCACCTCTCGCTCGAAGGTCTTCTCAAAATCGACCACATAAAAAGGAATATCAAGCTTGCTCGCCACCATGCGGGCATCACAAAAATCAGCTGGGGAACAGCACGTAGCCCTACTGTTTTCGGATGAGTTTTTTTTATAGTCCCACACCTGCATGGCAACTCCTACCAGCGGGTGTCCACGCTTCGTCAAGAGATAGGCAGCTACCGAGGAGTCGACTCCGCCTGACATCGCTACCACTACTGGCTCTGTCGCTAATAGGTGAGTATTAACAGCAGTCGATTCACGCCGCATGAGATACCGTCCTCTCTTCATCCCTCATGCGCTTCGCGATCCTGACCAGCGTGTGGGCTACTCTTTCAGCATCCTGCTCGCTCTGGTCCGCGCGAAAACTTACCCGAACCGTTGAGCGCACGCGCTGCTCATCCTGGCCCATAGCTAATAACACATGTGATGGCTCCGGCTTGCCCGATGAACAAGCCGCACCGGAGGAGACTAATATCCTCTCCAGGTCCAAGGCGACTACCAGATCATCGCCCCGCACTCCTTGAATGAATATATTGGAGGTATTTGGTAGGCGCTGTTGGTTCATGCCATTTATGTCGCAGTTAGAAAGCTCCTTGAGAACAAGTAACTCGAAACGGTCCCGCACAGCTCTCATCTGAGCGCTCCGTCGAGTGATCCGCTCTCTTACTAGCCTGCTAGCGATACCAAGCGAGATTATACCAAGGACGTTCTCCGTCCCGCCGCGCAACTTCAACTCCTGAGAACCCCCGACCACAAGCGGCTCTATCGATACACCATGCCGAAGCACGAGCGCGCCTACCCCAGCCAATGCGCCAATTTTGTGACCAGAGATAGTGCCGATATCAATCCCCATTTCAGAAAATGAGATCGCTTGTTTACCAACAACCTGAGAGAGGTCGCTATGGATTAGTGCCCTCGGCGCGTGCTCTCGCGCTCGCTGGGCGATATCGATAATGGGGTTGCAAACGCCGGTCTCATTATTTGCCATCATAACGGAGATCAGCGCGGTCTCAGAACCGAGAACGCTAACGAGCGCTTCCGGGAGGATCTCTCCACTTTGCTGCGGAGCGACCAGCCGCACATCGCGGCCCCTGAGAGCCTCACGAGCAAGCGGCGCGAGGATACTAGGATGCTCTATCTGAGTTGAAACAAGGGAGCCCGAACCCATCCTGGTGGCCGCGTCCACCACGGTGTTGTTAGCCTCAGTCGCTCCCGAGGTGAACACTATCTGGTCTCCCGGTAATGCTCCGACGAGCTCGCGAATCCCCTCCCGTGCCTCCTCGACGGCTGCCCGAGCTCGCTGCCCCCCTCTATGCACGGAGCTCGGATTCCCCAGCTGAGCCATAGCTTGCGCAATAAGCACCTGAATTTGCTCATCGCAGGCATATGTCGCGTTTGCATCAAGGTCCAGAAACATCGCCAAAAAGCTCCCCTTTGTAAGGATCGGGGTCTTTCAAGCCGACCCTCATGGCAAGTGAAGTTACTATGCCTACCCTAACTACGCAAAGCATCGGGATTTTAGGTTCCCAGATAACTGCCAGTCAGTATCCGAGCGCCCAGGCGCGGGTAGGAGAAACCAACAACCAGACCGGCTTACAGAGGCGTCAATCCTTCATTCGGGCGGTCACAGCGGCCACCCAAGTACGGGCGGATAAGCCAAAAAGTGCTGAACAGACGGCGGCATCGGAGGAGGCCAAAGAGCCCATCTCAGAAGACTCACCGCTACCCCCTAAGCCAGGAGGTTATAGTCGGGTGGTGTGACAGTGCTATACCCCTCCTCTTACGTAAGCATATCCCCCGCGTTCAAGCTGACCGACGGATGAAAGAAGCGGCGGGACACACAAGCTCTTTCTGTCGAAACTTTCCTGCCGAATGCACGAATTAGTGGACATGGCGTGGAGGTGTTGTGGATTGTCGTTGCTCATCATCTGCTGGGTATTTATTACCCATTCGCTACGCTCATTGTCCGAGACTCACAATCGCAACCTAGATTCAGATTCGATACTCACCCCGACAGATCCTGAATCTCAATTTGCTATGGGTCACCGTATCCCCTTAGCGTGTGCTGATCTGCCCACTCTTGAGCTGATTCCGGGGGTGTCGGACACGCTCGCCTCCAGCATCATGATCATGCGGCCGGAGATACTTTACCACGCGGCGCAGGGCGAGAGCTCCCTCACTAGTTGGGAACTTGCTCACGGAGTTGGCCCCGCATCCGCTCGGCGCCTCGATACTTTTTTTACTCTTCAAAGCAGG
>JAFMIS010000241.1 GCA_017853915.1 bacterium | reverse complement strand
TAATCTTTTCAAGGGTCTTCTCGGACGAGCCGCTGACAAGATCGCCTGACGCGGTCACTTTTCCGATCGTAAACTCCTGACCCTCATTAAGGTCAAAGTTGACGTACAAACCGTCGTCCCGCTTTTCAACCGAAGCCTCGCCAACCACTCCCTCAAGTCGTCCGTGATCGAGAAGATATTGACGGAGGATCTGCTTATCCGCGTCCATCATCTCCTGGCTAACTCTTCCGGTACCAAACAACCAGGAGTTCCACCACTTATAGGTCTTGATCTGCATCTTTGAGAGCATGTCATCCGAATCGAGGTCCTTGATCCCCTCAAGCGATACCTCACGCACTCGATATTTCTCGCCCTCGTTCACCGTAAATGTAACATCGACCTCATTATCGCCCACCGGAACCGTGGAATAATCGAGAGTCGCGTCATAAAATCCTTGCCCCTGGTAGTAGCTAACCGCCTTTCGCGAAAGCGCCTGTAACTTACTGCGATCGACGAATCTCTTTCCCTCAATCTTGACCACCTCAGCCAGGTCGCTCTCCGATACCTCATCGTTGCCTTTAATAAAGATCTTTCTGACAACCGGCTTCTCGGCAACGACGTACTTCAGCACCGATCTTCCACTAGGCTCATGCACTACCGAGACTGTAACCTGATCAAAGAATCCTGAATTATAGAGATTTTTAACATCGTTGTTGATCGTCTCAGCGCTTACCCTGCCGGAAGATCCTGAGATCTGCGCCTTAATCGCGTTGGCATCAATTCTCCGATTACCTACAACCTCTACCGAGGAAACGGCGACTGATTCCTCGCTCTCCGCCGACACTATGGGAAGAGCGAGCACGAGCGCGAGAGAGCACGCGACGGTGGAAGACTTTGTGAAGCTCCAACATCTTTTCACCTTAAACATTCGCATTGTTTTCTCCCACAGGTCTCAGGTTCAGGGTTGTTGTTGGGTTAGACCCCCACCTGGCATCATCTCTACTACTAGATCCATGCTACGGGCTAGCTCTTGATTGTGCGTGACTACAATAAACGTATTTTGAAGCTCTCGATTCATCTCCAACATCAGCTCCTGTACTCGCATCGCGGTCTCGACGTCCAGGTTACCGGTCGGCTCATCCGCTAGTACCACCCTCGGCTTGGCAATCAAGGCTCGAGCGATCGCCACCCGCTGCTGTTCTCCTCCCGACAACTGTGATGGCAGGTGCCGCTCCCTATTCGAGAGCCCCATCCGTTCTAGCATACTTGCGGCGACTCCGTATGCCTCTTCATCGGAAACCCCCGTAATTGTAAGGGGCATGGCTACATTCTCAAGAGCTGAGAACTCCGGCAATAGGTGATGAAATTGAAAGATAAAGCCGACGTGCCTGGCTCTGAAGGCAGCTCTTTCGTCCGATGCCATCGCGTTAATTCGCTTCTCATCGTAAAAGATATCCCCAGTGGAGGGAGTATCAAGGGCCCCTAAGAGGTGCAGCAACGTAGACTTTCCGATACCCGATCGCCCGATAATGGCCACTGCCCCCCGCTCAGGAAAGTCAAACGAAAGATCCTGAATAACCGTCAATGTCCGGTCCGCGTCCTGGTAGCTTTTTGAGAGATTTTTAATCCGTACCCGCATTAAATGACCCCGTTACCGACAGCCGTCACGCTGTCCTGGCCATCGATATCAAGCCGTAAGCCCAAAAACCAAACCTGCTTCCGATAACACACCCAACGCTCCATCTATCCTTACCTCCCTCGACCTAGTCGTACCGCAGAACTTCGCTGGGCTCCAACTGCGCCGCCCGACGAGCGGGATAGACGGTGGCAAAAAAGCAGATCGCGAATGCGGCCACTCCGGTCGCTACAAAGTTCAGCGGTTCTATGTGAATCGGCAGCGTGGACATCTGAAAAATCCTCTCATCAATTGGAAATCCGAATTTCTTGAGCCCAAGACACCCGACTAGCCCTAACACTAAGCCGATAGCCGTGCCCAACCCGCCGATTACAGCCCCCTGAATCCTGAAAATACGCCCCACGCTCGCCGTTGACGCTCCAAGGGTCTTCATAATCGCTATATCTTTGCGCTTCTCAAGAACGATCATTATCAAGGTGGTCACTATCGAGAAGCTGGCCATCACGATGATCAGAAGCAGAACTATGAAGTATACCTTCTTCTCCAGTTGGATCGCGTCCCATAAAGGCTTGTTTGTAAGGGTCCAATCGCGCACCGAGAATCCTGATCCTATACCGCCCAGCCGTTCCAAGACCTCGCGCGCGAGCGCCGGTGCGGCGTTGATATCCTTCACGCGCACCTCAAGACCAGTAACGGTATCGCCCATGCCGAAAAATCGCTGCGCCTCTTCCAAGGCTACATACGCGACGCCATTCTCATACTCAACGAGACCGGAACTGTACGTTCCAACCACCACGAAACGCCTAAAACTTGGCACCAATCCAAAAGGAGTGGAGCTTACCTGCGGCGAGAGTATCGACACGGGAGTTCCCACAAATACTCCGAGCGAGTGGGCCAACGAGCGCCCAATCACTATACCTGGTATCGTTGCCTCGCCCTCCTCCCCCGAAGTAGTCAACACGGTGATGGGTGGCGGAGCAAAAAGGGACTCAAGGCTATAGTGTTGGCCCAGATAACTCTGTACCTGCTCGGCTGATGCGCTGCCCCTTTTAATGCCCCGGATAAGAAGACCAGCAGATCGACTTTCAGAACGGACGAGCACCTGGTTGTAGGTAAACGGTGATACAGAGACGATGCCTGGAACCTTAGCGACCTCGCCGACCACCCACTGCCAGCCCTCGATTCGCCCTCCACTCTGGTTACTCACCACTATGTGGGAATCGGTGCCGACTATCTTCTCTCGAAGCTCGTGCTCAAAGCCAGTCATAACAGCCATTACGATGTTAAGAACCATAACACCTATGGCTACACCAATGACTGAGATAACCGTAATAATGGAGATGAATGCCTCGGAACGCTTACTCCACAGGTATCGAAGAGCGATTTTTTTTGAGAATCCCCAGGAGGCCATCCATCGAACGATATCGAGCTATCCTAAATACGTCAATCAATTCAGGAAAGATTTGGTAACCCGAGTTCCAAGCGCGCCTCTCGGGCTGTGACACTGTTTAGACTGGTCACCTTTGTGGCTTCGAAAGGCGCCCGGGATACTCGCGCAAGGCCCTGCTGAGATCTCCCGGACGACTGGCTCCGGAAAATCTGCTGACACAGCGCCATTACGCCCGTCTTTCCCGCCTGGCCACGCATCTTAAAGTATGGTCTTCTGCTACCACTCATGCGCGGTTTTCAGTATACATCAGTGGGGTGTAATCACTCTTATTATTTCTCCTCTATGTTTTGTCCCCTCATAGCCAGGATACCTCTGTTTGTAGTTGCGGTCCTGCTTCAGCTTACTACCTCCCTAGCTTTTGCCGATCCAACCCTGATGTCCGCCGCGAACCAATCTACCGCTAGCCCTTTGGCTCCGGGCAAGAAGTATATCCGCTCCATCAAGATAAAGATCGGGGAGATATTTGAGGAGAAACAGGGCACCCTGTACAGCCTCGCGAATAGCGTGAAGGTTTCGACGCACGAGAGCGTCATTAGAACGGAGCTGCTATTTCGGGAGGGAGATCCGTATGATCCTTACCTCATACGTCAAACCGCGAGAAATTTGCGCCTTCAGAGGTACCTGCGCGATATCAAGGTAGTTCCCACATTCGACGGAGATGCTGTCGATGTCACTATATCAGCGCGTGACTCGTGGACCCTCATCCCGTACCTGAGTTACTCATCGGGAACTGGTCAGCGTAACCGTGGTATCGGTCTCACAGAGGGCAACTTCTTAGGAGGGGCCACCCGGGTTGATACCCGTTACCAGGAGAACTCCTCGCGCAAAACATACGCTGCCGCGGTTGTTGATCCTCAGTTCCTAGGAACGAGAAAGAACTTCCAGCTTGGTTATGCCGACCGCTCTGATGGACACGTATACCAGGGCCTACTTGGCCTTCCTTTTCGGAGCCTGATGCAAAAAGACGGTTGGACAACTGATTTCTCACGCCAAAATACTATCGGACGCCTCTTCAACGCTGGTACGGAGAGCTATATCTTTCGTCAACACCTGGATGAGTTTAATGCCCTCTATACTTTTGCGGGCCCCAGCGGACATCCCGCCACTGAGGATGACCCCTACACCGGCATTTACAAGGGTCAGACTGTTCTCTCGCAGCGCTACTCAGTAGGTTGGTCGTATCAGTCCGCGAGCTTTTACCAAGCTACCCTTCAGGACTATGAGGATCTTGACCTGAATCCAGCGGATGTGAGCAACGACCCGGCGGATCTGGC
>JAFMIS010000240.1 GCA_017853915.1 bacterium | reverse complement strand
GCCGGAACATCGCGGATCACCATCAACATCTCTGGTTCACGTCACACACGGCGGCCGGACCGGCCGCCCTCCAAAGACATCATCGTAAGGCGCGCCATATCGAGACACCGATCATGTATTGGAGGGCGCCCGGGTCGGGCGCCGGAATATCCCGAATCACCATCAACATTTCTGGTTCACCTCACACACGGCGGCCCTCCAAAGACATCGCCGTAAGGCGCGCCGCATCGTGACACCGATTATTTATTGGAGGGCGCCTATGGTTCGCCGCATAAATATTTCGGGGAGACACGAACCCGCCCGCATAATTTATTTTTCTGGCAACCCGCAACTTTTTTGCCCCTTGAGCGAACTCGATATAGCGTGACACGAGGATACTTATGCAAGCGACCTATCCGATACAACATAACGAACCGAGCGCCTATCAGAATGCCACATGCAGAGGTTTCACGTTGGTAGAGCTCCTTGTGGTGATGGGAATCGTCAGCGCCCTACTCGCTGTCGCGCTTCCACGTTACGCGAGCTATCGCGCCAACGCGTTCGATAGCAGAGCCGAGATGGATCTCCGTTCCGTCGCGATGGCTGAGGAGGCATATTTCCTTAACAACGATTCCTATCTAGCCTGCTCAGGCCAGAGCTGCGCTACATTACCCGGGATAAAAACGCTCTCAGCTGGGGTGTCCCTTTCCATCACAACCACACAAACCGGCTTTCAGGGTAGCGCCTCGCATCCTCGTGGCTCGGGCAAGGTGTTTAGGTGGGATTCTGAGCAGGGGGGGCTTCAGGAGTAGAGAACTGCGCAGGTTTTTATTCACCTATTCAACCAGTCGCATCTTACTGACACCCCTGCATAGCGGGATCAGCAGATACTACACACTTCCCAATAAGCCGCGCAGCTCAGTTATACTTGCTGGCTTTACTAAATGACGATTGAATCCGGCTTCGTAAGCTCTGCGTCGATCCCCCTCTTGGCCGTACCCGGTTAAAGCGACAAGTAGCGGCGTTTTACCGGGTTTTTGACGTATCTCTTCAGCTAATCGGTATCCGTCCATATCCGGCATTGAGATATCTGATATTACGACATCAGGATTAAACGTCTCAGCTTTTTCCAACGCCGATCTCGCGGAGTAGGCGACACACGTTTCCTGGCCAAGAGACTCCAACAGCATCGCAAGGGTGTCAGCTGAGGCTGTCAGATCATCAACTATCATGACCCGATGATGGGCCAGTTGAATTTCCTCATTACCAGGTGCGCGTGTTTGAGATGCGGTTTCTGAGATCATACTCGTCGTAGCCTCAAGGATTGGCAGTGTGACGATGAATTCACTGCCCTTTCCACTCCCCTCGCTGCGGGCCTCAACCATACCCCTATGAAGCTCAACGAGGTTTCGTACAAGGGTTAATCCTATTCCCAATCCTCCCTGCGAACGCTCGATTGTTTGATTCACCTGCATGAATGGCTCAAAGACCCGATCCAACATGTCAGGAGGGATCCCAACACCGGTATCTCGAATCGCTACAACAGCGGTGTCAAAGTTACATTCAAGCGAGAGCTCAATACGCCCATGGGGGTCAGTATATTTAGCCGCGTTATGGAGAAGGTTTCCGAACACCTGAGTTAAACGTGCTCTATCTCCATCAACCCTCACCGGGCCGTCTGGTACCGTCACAAGCAGCTCATGGCCTCGAGCGTCAATCAAAGGCCGCGCACTCTCTTCCGCACTTTGAATAGCTTCCCTAAGATCAAACTTCTCCCTACGCAGAGCTATCTTGCCGCGCGAAATACGGGAGACATCCAGAAGATCATCAATAAGATGCTTAAGCTGCTTCACCTGTCGATTCATCAAGTCACCAAGGCGTCGAATCTGCTCAGGCTGCTTCTCTACTGTGGAGAGGATGTGCAACGCGTTGCTAATCGGCGCGAGCGGATTACGCAGTTCATGCCCAAGTGTCGCGAGAAACTCATCTTTACGTCTATCCGCGTCTTGCAGTAGCTGCTCGGCTCGTTTTCGGTCAGTGATGTCACGGTTGAGGGTAGCTAACCCTACGGTATGTCCATCTCGGTCTCGGACAGGGAATACCGTGTGAATCATCCAGCGAGCTTCCCCCGTCTTAAAATGCCGGAACTGGAGTTCACATTCACCACGCCCCTCCTGTATCACCTTTGGATGGAATTCATTCCGGAGAAACGCGCGATCCTCCGGAAACACAAATTGCTCGACCGGTATGAGTAGAGCCTCCTCTAAACTGTCTAATCCCACCATCCGTAGGCCCGCCTCGTTAAAATAAAAAGGCATGCCTTTCAGATCGCACATTCCTACAAACTCGGTGCTGTTCTCAACCAATGACACGAACCTGTGACGCTCATCCTCAATTCGTTTGCGCTCGGAGATATCCATACTCATCCCCATAAAATTAACGGCTTTGCCATTTGCATCGAGAGATATATCGCCGAGGCCAAACACCCACCGGCAGGTCGAGCCATCCCCGCCCACACGGAATTCGCAGCGGAAGGGGCCTTTTCCTTCCAGGGAAGCTTGGACCTCGTTTTGTACTCGCTCCCGGTCCTCGGTCATAATACGCGCCAGCACTGCACTTACCGGCGCATCTTTGGATACCCCGAAGATCTCTGCTGTCCGCTGGTCGATCTCACTGACCTCGGAATCTATGTTCCAGGACCAGTAGCCTATCCCCGAGGCGATCGCCGCGAGCCTCAGCCGCTCTTCACTTTTACGCAACGCCCGTTCGGTTTCTACCCGCGTTGTCACATCCACAAAGCATCCGACACTGCCCCGAACCTGGCCATGTTCGTCATGCAGTGGGACTGCTGATCCAAGCAGCGTATGGACGGCGCCATTCGGCTCTTTCCACGTCAGGACCTGATCCCGTATCTCACAATCTCGAAGGACACTCTGCTGCATCGGCATTTCACGAATTACGAGGGGCCGTCCGTGCTCGTCAAAGAATACCCCCTCTGGTATCAGTTGTGCCTGGGCACTGTGTGGCTCAGTGCGCGCACTACCAACCGAAACGTTCTCGCCAGAAGCCGCGTTCAGAATACGTTGGCCTGTGACATTGCTGGTTATGTGCTCACACGATGGATCGTGAGAGACCCAGATAGCCACGGGAGCAGCGTCATTTGTGCGCCGCAACTCCTCAGCAGTTTTTCTCAGTCCCTCCTTTACCGTCTTTAGGTCAGTGATGTCGAACACGCAGATCATGACACCCCGCACCTGGCCCTCGTCATCGATATCCGGCGTGAATGTACCACGAACCCATCGAGTATCGACGGTAGGATAGGCCGTATCACGCTCAAAGGTCACGCATTCCCCCATGAACGCCCGTTCAACGTAGGGCTTGATAGTTGACCATCCCTTTTTTCCCAAAATCTCTCCGATCGTGCGGCCAACTACGGCATGAGGGGCGTAACCAAAGCTTTCGTACGCCTTATTGACGATGCGATACTTATAATCGGTGCCCACGTAGGAGATATAGGCTGGGGCCGCGTCAATTAGACGTTGCAACCGCGCTTTAATCTCTCCCTGCGCATCATTCTCTCGCTGCGCATCATTCTCTCGCTGCGCACTGCTGCGGCTCTCTAGCTCCGTCATCGGCATCGAATACGCTACAATCCCAGAGGGGCTCGGGAGGATTCTAATCTCGTAGATCTCCTTTGGCCGCTTGAGCAGTTCAGTCCTACATGTCACAGGGATGTTGTCACGAACCGACCGGCGGCATTCGAGCTCTACAACGGAACCCTTCAAAGAGGGCAGAATCTCCCAGATTACCCTCCCCGTTAGATGCAGTGCGTCGGATTCGAACTGCTGAGCTGCCTGAGCGTTGAGATAGGCGAAGCGCCACTCACTATCAAGAATAAAAAAGCCTTGAGATATCGTGCCTACGACGTCGAGAGCTGTTTGAAACGCGGCTACTTGAGCCTCTCTTTTTGAGTCTACCTCACGCGCGCTTTCGTTTTTACTCAAAACTACCTCCAGAACACCGATCAAAGCCGCACGAAACGCCTCTTACAGTAGGCGGGATCTCCTCGCTCACCGTAAAAAAAAGAGCGTTCCATGAGCATGCCGTTAGAACAACCAAACGACCGGCAGGAATTCTCGCCTACGGAGCTAGCAATAGGAACACCGATTTTCAATCATGCGAGGCTTCTGGCGATACAGTTGGGCGTGATATGATCACGGTCATATGCTCGGGCTTTGGGCTCGTGCGCGGCTTCCGCCATCCGTTTTGATTTCCCCCGATGAACTCCGCCTCGGGTGGGCAGGTGTATGGACAGGGAGAGTGCCCTATCTAGTACCCACATCTATCCAAAATCTCATCTGTCTTACGAAATCCAAAAACTTTA
>JAFMIS010000239.1 GCA_017853915.1 bacterium | reverse complement strand
ATCACGGGGATACCAACGTTGCCACACAGGCGCGAGGAGGTCCCGCCGCGTCGCAAGACAAAATCAAGAAGAGAAACGGTCGTGCTTTTGCCATTACTTCCCGTCACTACGACTGAGCGACCACCGTGAAGCTCGATCCCCAGTTCAAGCTCAGACACATACGGAATTCGAAACCGATTAATCGTCCCTACCACCGCTGACTCAAGGGGCACTCCAGGGCTCAACACTACAAGACCAACTCCATCGAGAAACGGCGCAACCTGTTCGCCGTCGACACCGAAACGAACAGAGACTCCAGCGGCTATCAGCCTATCGACCCCCTCAACAAACTTCGACTTGCGACGGAACTCCGCTTCGCTCTGTCGCTCAGTGACAATAACACCGTGCCCGCTTCGAGAGAGGAACCTTGCGCTCTCTACTCCACTCACACCCAGTCCCACCACAAGAACCTTGCGGCCGGTTCGCGCGATCTCCTTCAAAGAATCATTAAACGACATACACTATCGCAATTTAAGAGAGGTTAGAGAGAGGATCGCCAGCACGATTGATATGATCCAAAATCGGACAATAATCTTTGGCTCAGCCCATCCCGCCAGCTCAAAGTGGTGATGTATCGGTGCCATCCTGAATACTCGACGCTTCGTGAATTTGTAGTAGTACCGCTGAATGACCACCGAGGCGGCCTCCATGACAAAGACCCCTCCTGCTACGATCAGTATAAGCTCCTGCTTCACAAGGACCGCGACAAATCCGAGAGTTCCACCAAGCGCCATCGATCCGGTATCGCCCATGAACACCTGCGCGGGGAACGTATTGTACCACAGGAATCCCAGGCCAGCCGCGAACATACTGGCAAGGATAATCGTTAACTCCCCTGCTCCGCTCTCGTAGTGAATACCGAGATACTCTGAATATATAGCGTTACCGGAGAGATATGCGAACACCCCGTACGTGCACGCGACCGTCATGACTGGACCAATCGCCAAGCCATCCAAACCATCGGTAAAATTCACCGCGTTTGACGTCGCCACCAGCACAAATGCCGCGAATGCGATGAATCCTAGCGTATGCAAGCTGATCGACACTCCCTTGAGAAACGGAATATACAACTCGGTGGACACACCCATACAACACAACACAGTTGCTGCCACTGCTCCGATCCCGAACTGAGATACCAGTTTTCCGCGTTCAGACAGTCCTTTTGAATCCTGCTTTTCGATCTTTCGCCAATCATCCACAAAACCAAGGTACGCGAAACCCAACATGACAAGAATCGTTAGCCACACCTTGAGGTTTGTGAGATCCGCAAGCAACAGGGTCGAAACAAGAACAGCGGCGACCACCACCATGCCTCCCATCGTAGGCGTGCCCCGTTTGCCCTCATGGGCCTTGGGCCCATCATCGCGGATCGGCTGACCAGCAACTCCACGATTCTGCAACCATCGAATAAACACCGGCTGAAGAACCAACACGAAGACGAATGCGAACAGAAACGCGACCATCGCGCGGAACGTCTGGTACTTAAAAACGTTTAGCCAGCTAATACTGTCGTGAAATGAGTACAGAAGATGGTACAACACAGGAAAGCCCTAATGAATCAAGGCGCGAGCCCCACTAATAAACAACCGGCACACACTACCGCTTCAACAGATTACCCTGAACCAGCGCGTTGAAACAGTCACCGGGCACAATGGCCCAAGGGCGTACACCCCAAGGCCACGAGACAACCCCAACCGTTTGTTTTTATGACTTTTTTGACTCGCTTGCAAGCCAACATGAAGGCACCATCAGACCTCGAGGCATTCTAACCATCCATGTGCCACCTGAGCGAACATAGCCAGCCCTAGTTGTATAACCGAAGGCACCACGGAGACTACGCATAAAGTATCGCTGATGCGTCTATCGCCGTGTCCAAAAGTCCGCAGGGAGAACTGATGTTTCGCACACCGCTATCCAAGCGCGGAGTGAATCACAACAACAACCTATAGTGATGTATCGCAAGAGCCTTGCCAGCCTTACTGGCAAAGATTTTTTCAAATCACTTTAGTCATCGAATCTGCCACAAGCGCATAGGGACTCCATCGATAGCAATGGCTTGCCTACTATCCGAACATCAGATTGGGAAGTTCAGTCTGTCTCGAAGCTTGTGGGAAAGCAGTTCGACTGAGTTTTCCCAGTTGTAGCGATTGCCCACCATGCCGCATAGCTTCCCATACTGGTGTCGCTTCCACTGGTTCCTCAGAAGGTCAACAATAGCCTCCGCAAGTTTATCACGATTGCGCTCCATGACGACTCCAGAATCGCCATAGAGCTCCTCATACACCGGATTTGCGAGCGCAACCGAGGGCACCCCCATGCAGAGAGATTCCTGAAATGAGAGTCCCCACGTTTCAAACTTCGCAGTACAAAGGCGCACATCCAGAAGTGAATTGATCTCCCGAGCATCCACAGGACGTCCTGGAACCTTGATGTAATCCGCAACCTCTGCATGTTTTTCGCTGATGAAGTTTAAAAGCTGCTCATAGTATCCAACAGCCTGCCCTTCATTATCCCGATCTCCCGGTCCGGCAAGAAGCAGGAACACGTTCTCCGGCCGCCCAAGCAGGTCCCATGCCTTGTGAAAAACTTCGACCGCGGCGAAGGGATCCTTCTGTGGATGGATACGCCCGACTCCCCCGATTACAAGAGAATCCTCGGGCATGTTATGGTTTTGGAAGAATTCAACGCGAGCATTGGTACGATGTTCATGCCGATACTCGTCACTGTAATAGGAACCATCAATACCGATCGGGTTCGGAACGCATATAGACCTAATCGCATCCCTGGTGGCGATATTGGTTTTACCTAGTCTAATATCTTCGAGCGCCTTCGCGATTAAACTCTCGCTCTTTGAAGACATAGCTGCCACCCCAGCGGTGGCCTTCATGAACGCGTTAAGATTGTCAATTGTTGGAATTCGAGAGTAGGCCTCCGCAACCGCATCCGCTTCCCACTCAGAGTTCGTAACTATAAACCCTCTCCCTGGGCGGGACACGAGATAGTCAACGATCGCGTATTCGGTCGCGAGCCGCGGAGACTTAATTGAGCGATCGGGAAAGAACGTAGCCGACAAAATCTCCCAGGCATGTCCGAGATAGACCAGAGGATTGTTGTTGGACCGACAAAATTCCATGCCTGCCTGACCGCTGATTGGCATGTGCGCGTAGACCACGTCGTTTCGTCCCGTGTGCGCGCCCATCACTCGCTCCACGAGGAACTGAAGATTTTGCTGCTCGTACCACTCATCATGATGAGTTTCCGAGTTGCCGGCGAATGAGTAGCCAACTGCTGGTAGGTGAAGCTTCTTGAAATCATCGCCCAGGTGCAGCGAGGGGGCGACCATAACACTACGACCGCCGAACTGCTGCGCTTGCAGGGCATGCACAGTTGCAGAGCCGCCCACTCCGTTTAAACGTCCAGGGAGAGCGTTAAACGAGTCTTGAAACATGTGGGAGTTTATTACGGAAGGCTGGTCCCGCTTTTCCGGTGAAACGAAGGCGTCTGAAGTCACTATACGTGGCAGGTGCATGATTAACCTATATGTTGTTCTCAGTTGCGCAGCTCGACGGTCAGCACTCATTAGGAGCGGGCGAGAAATACCTGCCACACTGTCATGAGTCACCGGTCCTGCGCCTAAGGCAGGAACAGTAGTCGTGCGAAGCCTCCGTGCACGGGCAGGCCCTCTCAACTGAATGTTTTCGCGCTCCTGAAAAGCGGAGCAAAGATAATCACTGTGATGAATAGCGGGGTGTAAACCCCCGGAAGTTACCGTACTTCAAGTTACTGCACTTCGCTTCGGCTCGAACGTGCCTCGATAGCCAAGAAGCCAACTTTCATGTAGTGAAAGATTGTTAACAAATAATTAGTTAAGTATAATTCGCCCCCAGGATCTTAGTCAACATGTCGAAATCATACCCCGAGTTGACTTGCGGACTGTACGTTTTAGATCGAATTGGTAGGATTCTTTCACGAGCCCGCTGATACTGATATTTGGGCCTAGCTTTAGACATGAAACTGGAAGCTCTAATTTTTGACCTTGATGGCGTGCTCACTGACACCGCGGAATGCCACTACCTTGCCTGGCAACGGCTTGCTGACGAGCTCTCGATTCCATTCGACAGAGAGAGAAATCAACTACTTCGTGGCATCGGGCGGCTGGAGTCTCTTGAGATAATTCTTGAGAAATCAGAGCGCGCCTTTACCTCCTCGGAAAAAAGCGAGTTAGCAGCCCGTAAAAATGACTATTATAAATCTCTGATTCTTGAGATTACACCGCAGGAGATCCTGCCAGGTATGAGAGACCTTCTTGGGCAGTTGCGAGGCCG
>JAFMIS010000238.1 GCA_017853915.1 bacterium | reverse complement strand
AGCGTCGTATGAGAAACGCTGACCAAGGTATCGAGGAGCTTCGCAAGCATGCTGATACGCTTATTACGATTCCAAATCAGAGGCTGCTCTCTATCGCGGGCCGAAACACATCGTTGCTCGACACGTTCCGCAAGGCTGATGATGTTCTTTACCAAGCGGTGAAGGGTATCAGCGATCTGATTATCTGTGAGGGACTTGTTAACGTAGACTTCGCCGATGTTCGCGCCGTTATGTCTGAAATGGGCATGGCGATGATGGGAACAGGAGAGGCGAGTGGTGACAACCGCGCGGTTGAAGCGGCTGAGAAGGCTATCTCGAGCCCGCTGCTAGAGGATATTTCGATTCATGGTGCTCGTGGCGTTCTGATCAACGTTACGGCCTCGCCAGATGTTACCCTCCAAGAGGTTAATGAGGCGGCTGAGCTTATCCATAGCGAGGCGCATGAGGACGCGAACATTATCTGGGGTATGGTTATCGACGATAAGCTCTCGGATAAGGTCCGTGTTACTGTGATAGCTACTGGTTTCGGTGATTCTGCCGCTGCAGCTGCAGGAACAACGGCTTCGCTGGCGACAAAGCCAGTCACTGCTACAACCGGAACGCCGAATTTTGAGGTCCCGGCTTTTGCTCGCAAGGCTCAGCAGACCCCGGCGCCATCAGAGGTAATTAAGTTAAAGAAGCTCTCAGTACTTTCAACCTCAGAAGATGAGGAGAAGTTTGAGATTCCAACATTCCTCCGAAAGCAAGCTGAGTAGGCCTGCGCTAGGTATGGAACAAAGGGTCGGCGGAAGCCGGCCCTTTTTTTGTGCCATTTTTTAGTCATCGCTGAGAATCTGATAGCTATAGTGATTCGCGAAAGTCCGTGCCAGTGAAACTGGCAGGGCTTTTGCCGTAAATCACTATAGGTTGCTGTTTTGATTCGCATGCGCGAATCGATGATGTTTTCAAAGGACCAGATTTCGCAGCGGAATTTTGGATAACACTCTAGTGACTATAGTGAGCTAGCTAGCACTCTTTGGGAAAAGTCCCCTTACTACACACCCGTATTTCACGAATATTAGTCGCGTCCTGTGCAAGTAATTCAAGCTGCTGAAAAGTAGCGCCCTTGGTCAGGTATGTAGCGTCTTCAGGGTTTGCCGGCTCGATAAACAGAATGTCAGATTCGAAGTGGTAGGCAGCGACTCTCCGTAAGCGATCAAGGAGTCCAAGCTGCAGCTTCTCATCTAGATCCTCTAGAAGCTTTTGCCACAGCTCCGGGTTGTTCCCCCTTGATTTGCTATCCGTCATATAGTCACCCTGTTCTATACAGCACGGGAACCTCTCGCAAAAACCACTAGCTACACCTATCCGGTGTGGCCCGATATGGCTGCCATATCACTCTTCAATTATAAGCCACGGGCTTGGTGGCACGAAAGGTAATATTTAGTCCGCTTGAGAATAGGGTAGTGAAAACCAGGTGTTGAGGGCGTTTAATCTGATCAATCAGCTGATCGCTACAACGCCGAAAACGAAGTGAGTAGTGTGGAATCATCGGGAGCCAGCATGCTAAGAGGCTTGCGTATCGAGTGGCGGTGCTCAGGGATATGGTGCTTGCGGAACTGCTCGGCTCGGCATGCAAAAAAAAGACCCCGCGGAATCGTTTGAGCGATTCGCGGGGTCCATGCGCTTAGCGAGCGCTACCGCTGTCTTACGAAGCGGCCTCAGCCGTCGCAAACTCTTGAACTTGGCCGTCGGCCTGTCGACCTATAGCAGTCCGAAGACTGTCAATGTCGAGGTCGAGAGCCTCGCAGATAAATCGGAATGAAAGAGGAGCATCTGTCTGCTCATCGTCCATCAACCAAGCTCGCGCACCTTCGCGAACATCTCCCTCTCCACCGATGAAATCGTGAATCGCCCTTTGGAGAACTGCTGCAAGTAATCGCAGCTCGGGAATCACGCCACCTGGAGCCGGAACATCAGAATTTGACCAGAATTTCATAATTTGATTGTCCCAACAAAAAGTTTTAACAAGCTGGGCCCCCGTTTTTACCCTTGCCTATCAGTTGTAGGCACAAAGAGGTAGCCACGTGGTAATTCCCAGCCATCAGTCCCGGGTTGAATACTCCAAGGCCTGTGTTCAAGAGTCTCCTCTTCGGGGCGCTCATGGCGCCGTCGCTACTATCAGCTTCCTCAAAATTTTGCACGAGACAAGCTCTTCCTCCCTCCCGTTGCAGCAGGGAAGATTAGCGCTGGTCAAACATACAAACTTGCGAGGACGAAGCGGAAAAGATTAGCGATCCGTCCGATGGAAAATACTCTTAAAAACAAACCTTCGACAAACCGGAGACGGAAGAATAATTCTTCGTGATCGCGCTGGTCAAGAAAAAAGTGAATGTAGCGCTAAAAAGTGCGCGACATTCGCCCATACCGGAAATACTATGTAGGTTCATGCTGTTTAGGTCTGTTTTAGGGGGTTTTAGGCCCTGTTCGGTCGTCTTGGTGAAGCCCTGGTAAAGGTTCCGTTGACCGGTGTACAATCGTGCGAATATCTGGGCATTGGCGTAAGTGCCTGTTGTTAGGTAGAGAGGGATAATGGAGAAAACAGATGGTCTTCAAGTGATACGTCCAGGTCTCGCGGCGAGGGCACACTTCCCTTTCTTTTCCGAGGGGCCAGGGGGTTTCTACCTCGACTCAGCCGCCACAGCGCAGAAGCCCGGCCAGGTGATTGAGGCGCTTCGGCATACACTTATCCACCACAACGCGAATGTGCATCGAGGAGCATATCGACTGAGTGCGACCGCGTCCGAGTTGTACGACCAGGCACGACAAAAAGTGGCGCGATGTATCGGTGCCGCTTCGGAGCGATCAATCGTCTTCGTCCGGGGTGCTACCGAGGCCATCAATCTGATCACCTATAGCGCGCAGCATCTGTGCAAGCCCGGGGATGTGATCCTGCTGACGCTGTTAGAGCACCACAGCAATATCGTGCCGTGGCAGTTGTTAGCCAAGCGCAAGGGGCTCAAGGTGGTTTTCGCTGATATAACGGATGACGGTTCCTTGAATGTAGCGGACTTTAGGCAGAAGGTTGAGGCCTTCAAGCCAGTGTTCGTGGGAGTAACTCAATTAGCTAATTCGCTTGGAACCGTTACTCCGATCGAGGAACTCGTAGCCTTCGCCCAGAAGCACGGGGCGCGGGTGCTTGTTGATGGAGCCCAAGGTGCGCCGCACCTTGGCGTTAATGTAGAAGCGTTGGGGTGTGATTACTACGTTTTCTCTGGGCACAAGATGTATGGCCCGACAGGAATTGGCGTGTTGTATGGACGCCCTGAGCGGCTAGAGGAGCTGGAGCCATTTCAGAGTGGTGGAGACATGATCTCATATGTCAGTGTCGATGGCTCTGGATGGGCTGAGATACCGCAGCGGTTTGAGGCTGGCACTCCGGCATTTCCAGAGGCTATCGCCCTTGGTAGCGCGATAGATTTTTTGGGAAGGTTCTCACGAGACGAGTTGAATAAGCACGAGCAGGCTCTGGTGCGGAGCGCGCTCGAGATGTTGCGAAGCGAAGAGGGGGTTACTCCTCACGGCCCAGCCACAGTTGGAGGGGCGCAAGCGACAGTTGTTTCGTTCTCGATCGATTGTGTTCACCCGCATGACTTCGCGACCATAGCTGATACTCACAATGTGCAGATTCGCGCTGGACATCACTGCGCGATGCCGACGTTACGTCGACTTGGATTTCAGGCGACGGTGCGCATGAGCTTCGGAGTTTATTCGTGCGAAGAAGATCTTGAGGCGGTACGACTGGCCATTCGCGAGGCGCGCAGAATGTTTTCGCGCTAGAAGTCGTGCGGCTTCGCCAATCAATGCGTCTGTGCCGGAGATATGTTTTCAGATGTGAAGCAGCCATCTCATTCCCTGCGCTCAATGAAATACAGACAAACTCTAACAGTGGAGCGTTGTGGGGAGTGGGCGCTTCTAGTGTCTACTCACAGGGACTTGTTACGATACATTACAACCAGAGCCAATTGAGTTCGATCCTCGAAGTAAAGAAAAATTACCACAATTCCTAGAAAAGGAGAGAAGCTTAATCAAAGTTCGCATGGCGCAGGATAGTTTAAGTCAGGTGGTAAGGAGCCTAACGGTAAGAAGCAGCAAAGGAATCTACTTGTATCGTAGAAACACGAAGCCCGTTGAGCTCACAGCCCATTTTCAGACACCAAAATACTCACAAGTTCTACCAGTATAACCAATAGGGGAAACTAAAGAACTATAGCGTTGTTCGTTGTGTTACGATCCAGTTTGAGGACCGTGAAATAATAGCGTGGAGTACTCGCTCCAACGAGAGACGACAAGCTCCGGGGCCATCGGTTAATTTCAAGGACGAGACGAATATAAACGGGGACTTGAGAAACGAAAGCCAGAAGA
>JAFMIS010000011.1 GCA_017853915.1 bacterium | reverse complement strand
TCGGTAATCCTACAAAAAATTAAGAGGTCACCTACTGAGGGTGAACAAGCAGTGATATCCCTCAGGCTCTCTCTCGGTTAGCGCCGTAACGTGATAGTGGCTCCAGGACGTGGCTTCTTGTAGGTATGCCACGCTGAACCTCCCCGTTGAAAGATCTCCCAAAACTTCCGACTATGACCGCTTGAGCCGGGTGCTAGAGCGATATCTCCCTCTTTGACGTTGAAACTACCCGCGGCAACCGTGACAGCCATCTCTACGCCGTTGATCTCGGCTATAACTCGCTCGCCGGGTGTTAAGTTGTTGAGCGTCTGGTCGCCATCACGAATAGTTGTCTTTAGGTTCCCAAAGGAATCTATGTACCCGATCGCTGATGGAGGGGGAGGCGGGATGACCTCCTTGGGATCTAAGCGCTCGATCAGGAAACTAGTGTCCCCTCGAGCTGCCTGGCCAACTAACTTGGGGAAATTGTCCCGAGAGCGAAATTGTGAGCCGCCTACATCAACCTGAAGAGTCCAGAGCTCCTTTAGTTCATCGCGGACAAATGAGAGCGAGTATCCCGAATTCACAGCCATGACTCGCACTCCGCTCTCGAGTACTCCATAGAGGAATCCCTCTCCTTCGTTATTGGTTCGAGCCTCTCGACGGTCTTTGCGCGGCGCACAGTTAGCGTAGATAAGTGTATCCTGAGGACGAAGCTGTTGTGTTTGGTTTCCAAGTTGAGCTACCACGAATCCGGTCGAGATCGTGTCGAAGCTGTGTACTGAGGTGAGGTGCCAGTGGTAGTCCCCTGGAATCTGGGCTGCCATGGCCGAGATCACTTCGGCGCAGGCGAGATCGCCCGGGGCGTAGTCCATAACTAAGTGAATAAGCTTTTGCATGCGGCACCTTACATTCAATGATTTCAACTGCTTGCCGAGTGCTCTCGTAGCGCGGAGAGTTCCACTCCATGTACCGCTATGAGGGTAGCAGATGCCGCCCCCTTAGTCGCATTTTTGGGGGTATTTTTTTAGCCCCCGCGATGTTGGCTCTAACCCCTTAAAGATGCTATAAACCCCGCACATTTAACGCACCCGTTTCGGTCTTAGTGCTCATGAGTCCCGTCGCCCGAGTGGCGACTGGTGTCAGAGTCAATCGAGCGGGGAGGGCAAACTAAGACAAAAGGAAAAAGTATGTCGACAGCTAAGGACGTTTCTACGTCGCAATCCACCCCAGCGCTTGAGCCTGGAACCCCTGTAACTATTAAAACTTTGATGGACGCTGGCGCTCACTACGGGCATCAGACGCAGCGTTGGAATCCAAAGATGTTGCCGAATATCTACGGCGCTCGAAATGGGGTCCACATCATTAATCTCGATCTTACGATGAAGAAGTGGGAAATAGCCCGCAAGTACATCGTTGACCGAGTGTCGCTTGGCGGCAACGTGCTGTTCGTCGGAACGAAGCAGCAAGCAAAGGATATTGTTCGTGAAGAAGCTACCCGTTGTGGCGCGTTCTTCGTGGCGTCGCGTTGGTTGGGTGGATGTCTCAGTAACTTCCAGACGATGAAGAACTCAATCGAGCGCATGCGAAAGCTTGAGAACCTCCTCCAAGAGGCCGCGCAAGAGAACTCGAAAGTGAAGCTCAATAAGAAAGAGCGACTGGATATTAGCCGTCAATTGGAGAAGCTTGAGGCTAACTTGGGTGGTATTCGGAATATGAAGAAAGTTCCGGATGTGATCTTCTTGGTAGATGTCGTCAAAGAGTCGATCGCTATCGCGGAGGCCAATCGCCTTCATATCCCAGTCGTAGCACTCGTTGACACCAACGCTGATCCTTCGGCTGTCGCGTTCCCGATTCCTTCAAACGATGACGCGGCGCGCACGATTCGGCTCTTCAGCGCCGCTGTGGCTGATGCCGTAATCGAGGGACGCGCGATGTACAGCGCTCGAGTGCCAGCTGGTGGTCAGAATGGCGCCGACGCTGATAAGCGAGTTGATAGCGCGAATGGCGCTCACTCGACGAGCTCCACTGAGAGTGGTGTCGCCGTAGCGTAATGAAAGAGACGCCGCGGGTGGTAGTGCAAGTAACGACCCTCGCGAGCGTCACTGACCGATCTACATATTCAAAGGAGATATACCTATGTCACAGGTGACAAGTGAGATGATTAAGAGGCTTCGGGAGATGACTGGAGCTGGTATGATGGATTGTAAAGCCGCGCTTAATGAGGCGGCGGGCGTGATGGATCAGGCGATTGAGATCCTCCGTAAGAAGGGGCTCAAGGATATCGCGAAGCGGGCTGGTAAAACAGCGGCCGAGGGCACTATCGGGGTATACACCCATCCAGGCGATCAGGTAGTGGCTATCGTTGAGCTGAACTGTGAGACCGACTTCGTGGCTCGTGGTGAGGAGTTTCGAGGCCTCGCGCGCGACCTCGCTATGCATGTCGCCGCGATGAAGCCGCAGTACCTCACGGTCGAGGACGTTCCCGAGCACGTGATAGCGAAGGAGAAAGAGATTCTCTTCGAGCAGCTTAACGACGAGCAGAAAAAGAAGTCTGATAAAATTCTGCCGGGCAAGATTGAGAAGTTCCTAGAGGGAGCTGTACTCACGCGCCAGATCTTCATCAAGGATGAGACTGAATCCAAGACTATCAAGCAGATGGTTGAGGAGCTGGGGATGAAGTGCGGCGAGAAAGTTACGCTGCGACGTTTCGTGCGCCTCGAAGTAGGAGAGGGTATCGAAAAGACCCAGGGCAATCTCGCGGCGGATGTCGCCGCGATGGTTGGAGAGAAGTAAGAAGCGCATGCGGGGACGCTATCAGACGATAGCGTTCCTATGCGCGACTCTCCAGCCCAGAGCACCATCAGGTTGTGGCCGGAGAGTTCTACGGACCATAATTTCGATAAGGTGATCACATGAGCGAGGGGAGTGGCGGACAGCCGGTAACATTCAAGAGAATCCTGCTAAAATTAAGTGGGGAGATCCTCGCTGGCGATAAGCACGGCGGTATAGATCCCGAGATCTTGAACGCCCTTGTGCGTCAAATCCGCGAAGTCAGAGACCTCGGCGTAGAGGTCGGTGTGGTTATTGGTGGTGGAAATATCTTCCGAGGTGTGCAGGCCGGCTCGCAGGGGCTCGATCGTGTTACCGGCGACTATATGGGAATGCTCGCGACCGCGATAAACGCGTTAGCTCTTCAGGATCGATTGGAAGCTGAGGGGGTATACACCCGAGTGCTCTCCGCGATCGAGATGAAAGAGATCTCAGAGCCCTACATTAAGCGCCGAGCTACCCGTCATCTTGAGAAGGGGCGAGTCGTTATCTTCGCGTGTGGAACGGGTAATCCGTTTTTCACGACTGATACGGCGGCCAGTCTCCGCGCCATGGAGGTAGGCGCTGAGGTGCTTCTCAAGGGCACGAAGGTGGACGCCATCTATGACAAAGACCCAGTGAAGAACAAGGATGCTCGGCCATACCACGAGATTTCGTTTATGGATGTGCTGCAGAAGGGATTGCGGGTGATGGATGCCGCCGCTATATCTCTCTGCATGGAGAATAATCTCCCGATTATCGTGTTTAACGTGGGAGTAGAGGGGAACCTGCGCCGCATCGTGTGTGGAGAGCAGGTGGGAACGTTAGTAAAGGGGTAGTTTCAACCGCGGTACATTATCTGAGGAGCGATGACAAAGTATGAGTGGACAGTTTGACAACTACAAGGCTCAGTGCGCGAAAGCGTTGGATCACTATAAGAAGGAGCTATCTCGGCTGCGATCGGGTCGAGCTACCCCTTCGTTGCTCGAGGGTTTGATGGTGGACTACTACGGGTCTATGTGCTCAATCCAACAGCTCGGTATGGTGTCCGCTCCCGAGCCGCGCATGTTGACGATTCAAGTCTACGACGGAGGCGCGGTCGAGAGTATCGAAAAGGCGATTCGTCAATCCGACCTCGGTCTGAACCCATCCCGTGACGGGGCGCTGATCCGGGTTGTCATTCCCAGCCTTAACGAGGAGCGTCGCAAGGATCTCATCAAGAAAGTAAATAAGATGGCTGAGGAGACGAGGGTTTCGTTGCGAAACTTGCGGCGTGATGAAGTAGAGGCCGTTAAGAAGCAGGTGAAAAATAAGGAGCTGTCGGAGGATGATTCAAGACGAGCTCAAGAGGAGATCCAAAAGATCGTCGATAAGTTCATCGTCGATGTCGACGCTGCCGCGAACGCCAAAGAGAAGGAGATGATGGAGGTCTGATTCCATCAGGGTGGTAGTTATGGCGATACCTGGAGCCGAGGGAGATATAGCGACAACGACAGGGCATCGAGAGCCTGTGTCGGCGCTCAAGATCGTCCCGCGACACGTCGCCATCATCATGGATGGCAACGGGCGGTGGGCAAAAAAACGGTTTCTGCCCCGCGTTGAGGGGCACCGTAACGGCGCCAAAACCGTCCGCATGGTAGTAGAGGAGAGCCGCCGAATCGGAGTGCGTTACCTCACTCTGTTCGCTTTTTCCACAGAGAACTGGCGTCGTCCGGAGGAAGAGGTTGGTGGGCTGATGAGTCTGTTTGTGCAGCACCTTGAGTCTGAGCTTGACGTGTTGCTCAAAAATGGAATTCGTTTGCGGGCCATGGGAGACCTCTCGCGTTTACCGCCATCAGTTCGTGAGCTTCTGCGACGAAACGAAGAGCGCACAAAGGATATGACAGGGATGGACCTCATCCTGGCTATCTCCTACGGTGGGCGAGATGAGCTAGTCCAGGCGGTTCGAAAGCTGGGACGGGATATACAATCTGGAAAGTTGGCGCCGGAAGCGATCACGGAGAAGGTGGTGTCAGGCAGTCTCTACCTCCCGGATGTGCCGGATCCTGATCTCCTCATTCGAACGAGTGATGAGACCCGGATATCCAACTTTCTTTTGTGGCAACTGGCCTACTCGGAGATAGTAGTATCACCTCTGTTGTGGCCAGAATTTTCGCGTGATGAGTTTTACAGGTGTCTTCATGTCTTCGCAGGACGCAATAGACGATTCGGGCTCACTCAAGAGCAGGTCAGTGGCTCATAGTGGCATCGTGAACGTTTTTAGATTCGAACATAACGGCTCGCTGAAAGATCGCTTATTAACCGCGCTGATAGTGTTGTCGGTCGCGTTAGCGCTCTCGTTGCTCGCGATATATCTGCCGTATGGCCGATTGCTGTGTGTGGCGTGGGCGAGTTTGATCGCGATGGTAAGTGCCTTTGAGGTAGTGCGACTCTTCGCGCGTCACCATGAAACATTGCATTATCGTCCGATAGCGGGTGTTGTCACATACGCGATTCTCGTTATTCCCGCGCTTGTAGCGACGAGCGAGGCGGCGGGAGTAGTGCTTGGCCACTCACTTCACTGGCAACGTCTCTACCTGGCGGTGATTGTGTCGGGTCAACTGCTCATGATCGCGCATGTTCTCGATGGGCGCTTCAAGCTCGAGGACGCCGCTCGTTTTAGTGAGCGGTACAGCGGCTCGTTTTTTCTTCTCGCCATCTGCGCCCCGCAGCTGATCGTTGTGGCGGGGAGCGAGCTAGGAGTTCAGCTGTTATAGTGGATAGAGGGGGTTTCGGCTCTCAATGACGCGGCAGCCTACTTCGTGGGCTCAGCGCTTGGTAAACACAAGATGGCCCCCGGGCTCTCTCCGAATAAAAGTATTGAGGGAAGCGTGGCTGGATTGGTGATTGGCTCCATCGCTGGTGTCGCTTTGTGGCGAGTGATGTTGGGGGGGTGTGTGAGTGACCTGTGGATTGGAGCGATGTCTGTGGCTGCCGTATGCTCCGCTCAAGCGGGAGATTTGGCGAAATCGTACCTGAAGCGATTGCGGGGAGTGAAGGATACTGGGGCGTTCTTTCCTGGTCACGGAGGAGTATTAGATCGGTTCGATGCCATGATCGCCGCCGCGCCAGTTGTATTGCTCTTCGTATCGATGTGTGGACTCTTGTAACGCTATGCGAGTGATATCTCTGTTGGGGTCGACGGGCTCAATAGGACTCTCCACACTTGAGGTTGTCGCGGCTAACCCTGAACAGTTCAGTATAGAGGGACTATTCGCTGGGTCTCAATTCGAGGCGCTCGCCCAACAGATTAAAAGATTCCGGCCGGCTATCGCGGGGATAGCGCATAAAGAGAGCTTCGAGCCGCTGTGTGCCGCCCTGGGCGTTTCAGCCTCGGCAGGGTCGTGGGAGCGCACTCGCTTGGTGTGTGGCGATGATCAGATTAGCGCGACTATCCGGGAGTCCTCTTCGGAGCTGGTTGTCGCCGCGGTTGTAGGTATGGCGGGGCTTTCCGGTGTTCTTGCGGCTCTTGAGAGTGGTAAGGATGTAGCATTGGCCAATAAGGAAAGCCTGGTGGTCGCAGGGGGTCTCGTGGTTGACAAAGCTCGTGCGACGGGCGCGACGATCATTCCAGTCGACAGTGAACACTCCGCTATTTTTCAGGCTTTACGGGGCGTTCCCGTGGGGGACCGTAGTTCGGTGATTCTGACCGCTTCAGGTGGCCCTTTTCTCAACACGCCTATCGAGGAGTTCGCCGCGATCTCTCCAGAGCGAGCCCTTAAACATCCCAAATGGAGTATGGGCGCTAAGATCACGATTGACTCAGCGACCCTCATGAACAAGGCGCTGGAGGTTATAGAAGCTCGATGGTTGTTTGATCTTACCCCTGAGCAGATTGAAGTTATCATTCATCCCCAAAGCATTATCCATTCTATGGTCAGGTTGAGGGATGAGACGGTCTTGGCGCAGCTCTCTGAGCCGGACATGAAGGGGCCAATCGCCTATGCCCTTACATACCCACATAGTCGCCTCACTCGAGTCATGAAGCCTCTCGATTTCGCGGCTATTGGCGAACTGACTTTTTATCCAGTGGATCATGTCAGGTTTCCGGGGATTCAGAGGGCTCTTGAGTGCCTGCGGGGGGCCAACGGAGCGCCGGCAGTATTGAATGCCGCTAATGAGGTCGCTGTGGCCGAATTTTTGAATCGCGCCATACCCTTTACGTCTATTTATAAGATTATCGATGGTAGTTTAGAGAAGTTCGGGGATCGCCGATATAACTCCCTGGAAGAGCTAGAGGGTTTGTGTTCTTCGGTAACGGAGTGGGCTCGACAGACGGTTCGGAGTGTTCGAAAGTAAAGGTATGGGAATAGTCACCGCAATTCTGGTCTTGGGAGTGCTCATTTTTGTTCATGAGCTTGGGCACTTTTTAGTGGCAAAGTTTTTTAAGGTAGGCGTACTCGAGTTCGCGCTCGGGTTCGGTCGTCCCCTCGTGAGGTGGCAGGGAGGAGAAACCACGTACTCTATTCGCGCCATCCCTCTCGGTGGATTCGTACGAATGGCTGGAGATGATCCAGTAATGGTGTACGGAGAGAGCGTGGTGGGGTCCCATGAAGAGGTTTCAGGAGCTTCTCCAGTTGAGGGTACGCAAGAGGACTTAACGAGGGAGCAGGAGGAGATGCTCAAGGACGAGAGTCGTTGGTTCTTGAAGAAATCTTACCTGCCTCGATGCGCGATTGTATTCGCGGGCCCCGCGTTTAACTTCCTCTTCGCGTGGGTGTTGGCATTTATCGGTTTGGTTGTCATAGGAAGGCCGTTGTTAGTTGATGGTCCGGTTATGATCGGAGGTATTCTTCAGGAATCACCGGCCGAGAAATCGGGTCTTAAGATGGGTGACCATATTACGTCAGTGAATGGTCAGGGGATCTCGTCGTTCAAGGACCTCGTTGGGTTTGTGCAGGGCTCCGATGGGAGGCCATTGAACCTGGCAGTGAAGAGACCGAAGACGGATGAGTCGGGCCGTGAGGTGGAGCCGGCGCAATTCGACGAGCTTGTTATCTCGGTGCAGCCGAGCCTCGACGCGGCACCTGAGTTGGCTGTTGTGGAGGGGCGCGCGCCGAACAAAACCTACATGATCGGTATCACCCGGGCGATGAAGAATATGACCTATGAGCCGGTGACGGTGATCGAGGCTGCTGAGGGGGCATGGTACCAAGTAACCGGTCTTTCGATTCAGGTGTTGCGGTCATTGAAAGGCTTAATCACGGGCAAGATCTCTCCGTTCAAGAGCATCGGCGGACCTATCGCGATTATCAAACAGACAGCGCACAGCGCGGGAGAAGGGGTGATGTCCCTGATCGGTATTATGATATTTCTGAATATCACCCTCGCGATTATGAATCTCCTCCCGATCCCTGTTTTAGACGGAGGGCATCTGACTCTCTTTACAGTTGAGCAGCTGCGGGGACGCCCCTTGACGATGAAGAGCCAGGCCGCGGTGACAAATGTGGGGCTCGCGATCTTGCTGTCGTTGATGGTCTTCGCGATTGGCAACGATCTCGTAAAAGCATTTTTGTAATTTCAAGGATCGCTGTGTCATCTGGTCCGATTCTAGCGCTTGATACAAGTGGCTCTTTCTGTAGTGTCGCTGTGATGGGCCTCGACGGTCGTATTACTTCTCGCGCCTCTAAGGGTGAGGGAGACCACTTTGAGCGGTTGCCACAGCTCGTGCGGAGCGTATGTTATGATGCTGGTGTCGAGGCGAGAGAGCTCGGTGCTATTCGCGTAGGACTGGGGCCGGGCTCATTCACCGGTCTTCGCATAGGGATGAGTTTTGCCAAGGGTATAGCTACCGCGCTACGGATTCCACTCACGGGAACCTGCTCCTTTAGGGCGGCCGCTATCTCGGTATCTAAGAAGCAAGGTGTACCAGGCCCGATATTTATTGTCGCGGATGCGCGTCGAGGGGAGTTGTTTTTTGGCTCTTTTGAGGTTGATGCCGCGGGGTGTCGGCCGATACAAGCTCCCGCGATCATATCAGCCGAGGAGGCGCGTGAGGTGGTAGGGGGCAAGGAAGCTACCATGTACACGCCGGAACGAGGGCTCCTATTTGATGGTAATGAAGTGCCAACGGTCTCTTCTATTGGGGAGGGATTGGTGCTTGATGGAGGGGCTAATGGCCCATTCTCATTAGAGCAAATCGCTGAATTAGAGCCGTCCTATATCAGGGGCGTTTCGGCAAAATCAATCGCTGAAAGAAGAGGTACTTGACTCTTTTGGGGCCACGGGAGAGTATCCGGGGGTAACGTTCAGTTGCTGTCTATCCTCTTAACTCGGCTTAAAGCCTGGTCAGGGAGGTAGGTCTGGCCGGAGATATCTGTCCTTAAAGGACATATTCGGCTCTTCTCGATATTCTCACCCGTATCGTCAGTTCCTCTGCTTGTTGGGCATGAGGCGGCTCCCGGTTGTAGGGGTTTGTGCGCAAGGTTTCGAGGTTAAAGCCTCGCGGTAGTGTGAGAGGGACGAGAAGGCGCTCTGAGCGGTACGTAGCTAAGTGGGAAATTCCCATCGAGTTATGTAAGCGTGAGAGGGCTCTCCGTCCTCAAGACGTTTCAACACAAACATTTCAGTCGAACCTTATCGATAGTGTTCTTTGACCATATCACGTCAAACCGGGATCGCGAACAGGGCCGTGTGTTGTGAAGCGGCGTGTTGGGTTCTCAGGTCCGACATCAAATATCAAACGTGTACATGCTTCGTGTAAGAGGGTGTAGAAGCCATGAATCTTAATGAATTAAAACAGCTAAAGACCGACGAGCTCATGAAAGTTGCGGCCGAGTTCAATATTGAGACGGCGAACTCAATGCGACGTCAGGAACTGATCTTCAGTATCCTTACCGCTCAGTCAGAATCTAACGGCAGTATCTACGCTGGCGGAGTACTCGAGTGCCTTCCTGATGGATTCGGCTTTCTTCGCTCGCCCGACTACAACTACATCCCTGGTCCAGATGACGTGTACGTGTCGCCGGCTCAGATTCGACGATTCGGCTTGAAGACGGGTGATATCATCGAGGGCCAGATTCGTCCTCCGCGTGAGAAGGAAGGAGAGCGTTATTTCGCGCTCGTGAAGGTCACCTCGGTGAATCTCGATTCTCCAGAGGTGCTCAAGACCAAGACTCACTTTGATAACCTGACGCCACTCTATCCGAATGAGCGGTTAAAGCTTGAGAGTAAGAAAGGTGGTTTATCGACTCGGATCATGGACCTGTTCTGTCCTATCGGTAAAGGACAGCGCGCGTTGATCGTCGCTCCGCCACGAACGGGTAAAACAATCCTCATGCAGAACCTCGCCAACGCGATCACTGAGAACCACAAAGAAGTTATTCTGATCGTCCTCCTGATCGATGAGCGTCCAGAGGAGGTTACTGATATGGCGCGCTCGGTGAAGGGCGAAGTCGTGAGCTCAACCTTTGATGAGCCGGCCCAACGTCACGTGCAGGTAGCCGAGATGGTCATTGAGAAAGCCAAGCGACTTGTTGAGCACAAGCGCGATGTCGTGATCCTGCTAGATTCGATCACTCGTCTCGCGCGCGCCTACAACACGGTAGTCCCGCCGAGTGGTAAGATCCTCTCCGGAGGAGTTGATTCCAACGCGCTTCACAAGCCAAAGCGTTTCTTCGGAGCGGCTCGTAACGTGGAAGAGGGTGGAAGCTTAACTATTATTGGAACCGCTCTGATCGAGACTGGAAGTCGTATGGACGAGGTTATCTTCGAAGAGTTCAAGGGAACTGGTAATTCTGAAATCGTGCTTGACCGTAAGTTGAGTGAGCGACGTATCTATCCAGCGCTCGATCTTAAGGCATCAGGTACCAGAAAAGAGGATCTGTTGCTGGAGGATAACACGCTTCAGAAGGTGTGGTTGTTGCGTAAAGTTCTTAACCCTCTTAACACAGTTGAGGCCATGGAGTGGCTCCTCAGCAAGATTGATGGCACTAAGAGCAACAAGGACTTCCTTGAGATGATGAAGGGCTAGTACCCGCGCGTCGCTGCCCTTGTTGGAAAAGAGGTGCTGACCCACCGGTAGAGTGCTAGGGTAGTCCGTGACTGGAATACTCGTATCGTATGGCGTCTGAACAAGCAGCAATTAAGATCCTCGCCGTTGATGATAATCATGAGGGGCTTTTCGCGCTCGAACAGCTCCTTTTATCAAAGGGTTTTGCGGTCGTAACCGCGTCCAATGGGAGTGAAACCTTACGGAAGGCGGAGTCGGAGAGGCCAGATCTCATCTTACTCGACGTGGTGATGCCCGAGCCGAATGGTTACGAGGTGGCGAAGATGCTCAAGGCAAATCCTGAGCTTCGCTATATTCCGGTCGTGCTCCTGACGGGCAAAGACGAGCTCAAAGATATCCTTCAAGGTTTCGAGCATGGGGCGGATGACTACATTTGTAAGCCGTATCAATCAGCGGAGCTCGTGGCGCGGGTTCACGCGGCGCTCCGAGTGCGAAGGTTATATTCGCAGTTACAGGAGCAACGGGTTGTTAATCGAACTTTACAGTTGAGGCTGCGTGAGGAGTTCGCCTTTGGATCGATCATCGGCCAGAGTCCAGCAATGCGTTCGCTGTATGACGTCATGGCGAAGGTAGTGGATAGCGATGTGCCGGTCTTAATTACGGGCGAGTCTGGAACAGGTAAGGAGATTATCGCCACGGCGCTGCATGCGAATGGTCCGCGTAAAGACAAAGCTTTCGTGGTACAGAATTGCTCGGCTTTTAATGAGAATCTTCTTGAGTCTGAGTTGTTCGGGCATGTCAAAGGCGCGTTTACCGGTGCAGTACGGGATAAGCAGGGGCTCTTCGAGATAGCGGATGGAGGCACATTCTTCCTGGATGAATTGGGAGAGATGAGTCCGGCCCTACAAGTGAAACTGCTGCGTGTTTTGCAGGACGGAACATTTTTGCCGGTAGGTGGAACGAAGCAAAAAAGAGTTGATACTCGGATCATCGCCGCGACCAATCGAAATGTGGAGGAGATGGTTGAGAAGGGGACGTTCCGTCAAGATCTCTATTACCGACTCAATGTGGTGAGCCTTACCTTGCCTCCCTTGCGCGATCGGGTGGGAGATGTGCCGTTACTCGTCGCTTTCTTTTTGGAGAAGATCGCTCAGAAGTCAGGTCACAAGGTAAAGAGTATATCAGCGGACGCTATGCGCGCGTTGGAGGGGTACTCGTGGCCCGGTAATATCCGTCAACTCGAGAATGAAATTCAGAGAGCGTATGTTATGTGTGGTAAGGAGCTTGAGATCCACACCTCGCATCTCTCCAATCACGTTGTAGAAACTCCTTCCGCCCCTCATCTTCCGGCTGGAGCTGTCGAGGGTAGGGGACGTCAATTAAAGGAGGTCCTCGATCAGGTTGAGCGCGAGATGATACAAGAAACGCTAGCTCGATGTGAGGGAAACAAGAGCGAAGCCGCCCGGCAGTTGGGGATATCTCGTTCTAATCTGATAGCTAAAGCCCAGGAATACGGGTTGGAGTAGAGACGTGCGAGCGATACTTCTCTCTCGGGATCTACTATTTATCTCAAAAATACGAGAGGTGGTGACGGCACAGGGGCATGAGCTCCTCGTCATCAAATCAGCGGAGACGCTCGTCGATACGCTCAGATCCGCGGAGCAGTCAGGGATACTTCTGGTCGATCTCGAAAAGGCGCCAGTATCCCTGGAAGTGGTCGCGGAGTCGTATCGTGGTCTGCAGGGCTCCGGGTGGCGATGCTATAGCTTTTTTTCGCATGTGCGGATCGATACTGGCGCCGCGGCTGAGTCCCTCGGTTTGGGAGATGTTATGCCGCGCTCGCGCTTTGTGCGCATTCTTCCCGATCTTTTCTCTTCCAAGTAACAACGTCTCAGGCTAGAAGAGGGAGGCGCCTCACGGGGCCTTGGTTTGCGTTCACCGAGGCGGTGGCGCTGGGGGTGTGGATATGAGCGAACATTCTAAGACTTCGAAAGTAGTGACTGTGGCGGTGGTATGTGCCGCTTGTTTGGTTGGTGTGGTGTTAGACCTCCGCCTCGAGTCGCTCCGTGATGGAGATGCTCGCGCGTCGCTGGGAACGGATCTCGTTGTGGTTCCTGAGCCAGAGAGGCAATTACGAGAACGAATCGAGGTTGCGTCAGGCCTTAAAGGTCGACCCCTTCTGTCCCTTGAGGAATGGCGAGCTGTTGAGCCGATAGTTATTGATGGGGTTGATGTGAGCAATATGTTCTCAGGTGAGTTCATTTACTCAGGAAGCCTATCAAGTGACTTCCGTTTTTCGGGTGCTGTAGTGGACGCGGTTTTTTCACGAGCGGGTACATTTCTGGATCTGGGGGTCCCCTCGGGTCCCAACACTTCAACCGTATTTCGATTCTCCGCTCGCGGGGTTGAGCCGTTTAGGCGGATCGGGAGAGGTCCTCTAGAGCCCGTGGATCACACGGCTTTTCCCTCAACGGAGGCGTGTTCTCACTTTCAGGTTGTGACCAATCCCGGTGAGCAATCCGTTGTTTGTGATGGCATAACGCGACTTCAAATTAAAGTAAGAACCGGGCAACAGGGAGGGGTGTGGATTGCATCTAACCTTACGGGTGGAGAAGTTCGCGAGCTAAAGATATCGGGTTGATATCTGAGCTCTGGTTGGTAGTCAGGCTGAATATCGCTACAGGATTAACACATGACAGAGATCGCGAGTTTTCCCGGTTTTTCGATCGCATTACCAATGGTAATGCTGTTCGGTTCTCTCTTGGTAAGCCGGGTTTTAAAGATCTCAAAAATCGGCACCATCCTGGTCGCTAGCTTGGCATTACCGCTGCCATTCATTGAGATGCCTCTCGCGAGGGAATTTTGCCATGGGCACCCGGAGTATTTGATCGGAGCAGCCTGGGCTATCATGCTTGCGGCAGCGGTTGGTTGGGTGTTGGTGCGCCCCGTCGTTGCTGGCGCCGTGGCAAGTCTCGGAATTATTAAATTCGTCTACCTTATCATTCTGGCGGGAGCCCTCTCAGTAACCTCGATTTTGATGGTAAATCCCGACCTTCTCGCACGCTACGCCCCGGGCTGGCGTGGGACTGCCGGTTTAGTTCTTCTTAGCGCGTCTCTTCTCAGCATGTCCCTGTCATTAGCTCGCGTGTTGAAAGCCGCGCTGTTCCTCGTTGTATGGTCATTTGTGTCGATCGTTTTAGCCAGCGAAGTATTTCTGCATAAGCTGCCCCAGCATATCGTGCGTGATGATCTGAAACGGATTCAGTCCATCATGCCGTCTGAGACGCTCAATAGTGTCCTCCAGAGGCTCGATGTCGGAATGACAGAGGGAGACGCCAACAGCATCTTTGTTCTAGGAGGGTCTCCCGCGACTGGGTTTCGACTCTCGGAGGAGCATTCCTTTTCAGATCGTTTGCGGCGCCGACTTGAAAAGAGCGGCATGAGAGTGGTTCTTCATGATGCTTCGCTGCAGGGCTCTTCTATGTACGACATTCGGCGCGCCGTGAGTGAGAAGATCGAGCCCTTGAGACCTAAGGTTGTTTTCGTGGTCGGATGGGCTGGTGATAAGATTCGCGGGTCTAATCCCCGCGATGTACCAGCATGGACGAGCGCTGAGGCTCACGCGGGGTCGGGATTAGGCGATGACGGTACTACGTTCTCCCGCACGTTCAACGGAGCTTGTGACGCGATTACTTCGAGCAAGTTATATGGCTATCTGGTGGGGTCTCGACGGGAGCCTGGGACTCTGAGACCAGGGGTGCCGGCGGAGGAGTATCGGGAGCAGCTAGCTCAGGTGGTTCGGTCCCTGCGAGCAGCGGGGAGCGAGGTGGTGCTGGTATCTGAGCCAGTGGTTGGGGCAGATGATAAACCGTACCGGGACGCTATGGTCGAGGCCGCCGTTATCGAACAGGCGGTGTTTGTTCCCGCCGATCGCTTGATTGCTCGAACGGAGGATCCAAGTGTCTTCAGCCGAGGAGCGCTGCTTTCCCCAAGGGGCTTGGATGTGGTTGCGGGGGGCGCTGTTGATCTTCTTAGGAGAGCAGCCGTCGCGACAGATGGCCAGGGGATGGGAAACCCGTCGGCCTGACGATGTAAACCCCCAACCGCGTTGGGGCCGTTGATGCCTGTCATGCAAATCTCACAATTATCTGGTACTCCTGACCTTTTATAAAATGGGCTGGCGCTGGGCTTCCTATCGTTGATAAACCCGCATTTATGACGGGGTGGGCGTTCCAACGGGGGAAAACTGGGAGAGGGCTTCTATCGGTATGCTTGTGGTTTATCGGGATACCGCTGGTGGGGTTTGCCAGCTTTGAGGGTCTGGAGGTCGCCTACCGCTACTACGATCTGACGAATTTCGTGGGGCATGTGGTGCGCACCGCCGATGTTGAATCGGACTCAGAGCTGCGAAAAAAGGTCGCGGGACGATTGAAGAGGTCTGGAACTGAATGCCTTGAACAGGATATCGTCGTGGAGCGGCACGGGAATCTGGTGCGCTTGAGAGTGCCTTACAAGCATGAGATCGGCGTAACGGTGGCGGGGACTCGGTATGCTTTGTTTCCTCTCGCCATCCGAGTTGAGGTAGAGCGAGAATTTCGGTAACCGAGCAAGAGGTAAGAAGAGGTATGAACCAGAAATACAAGCCAGTGCCACGAGAGTGGCAGCAAGTCATGGATGAGGAGACGATATCTCGCGCGATATCCCGCATGAGCTTCGAGATCGTTGAGAAGGATCGGGACTTGAGCAACTTAGCGATCGTGGGAATTCGGACAGGTGGAGAATTCCTCGGTAAGCGGCTGCAGCATGAAATCGAGCGGATAGAGAAGGCACAGGTGGCCTATGGTGTTATTGATATAACCCTCTATCGGGACGATCTCTCCAGCGCACAGTCGCAGCCAACGCTGCGAGGTACCGATCTCCCATTTCGTATAGCTGGTTCGCGTATCATCCTCGTCGATGATGTTCTCTTTACGGGGAGAACCATACGTTCAGCGTTAGACGCGATTATAGATTTCGGAAGGCCGCGTAGTGTGGAGTTGGCTGTTCTTCTTGACCGAGGTCACCGAGAGCTTCCAGTTCAAGCCGATTACGTCGGAAAGGTAGTGCCATCACATCGTTCACAACTAGTACGCGTGCGTTTAAGTGAGATGGGCTATAAAGACGGGGCATACCTGATCGAGCGAGAGCATAAGTAAACGCGGGACTAAGGCCATACGCGCCTACGCGACTTTATGATGGCGACCGAGAACGGGGCCCACTGGCGTTTGCTCTGTTCGGCGCCAACCACGGATTCGTCGACGTGCCGTGTTTACAGCTGTAATGGCTCGTTCTTCGAGCGCCTCCGCGCTGGTGGCGCTTGGCGCTATTCCATCCCCCGACTACACATGTAGGGGCCGGAGCAAGCCGCTGGGGAGCACCAGAGAACAATAAATTTTCTCACACAAACTCTTGTAAAGTTCGTGGTAGTGGGGTTAACTGAGCGCTCGATGGTCGACCACTTGCTGGGCATAGAAGGGCTTTCGAAAACAGAAATACATCGGTACCTCGACGCGGCACATTCATTTGTTGAGGTTTCAGAGCGGGACATTAAGAAGGTCCCAACCCTCCGCGGAAAAACAATCATTCACGTATTCTTTGAGCCGAGCACCCGGACCCTCTCGAGTTTTGATATCGCCGGCAAACGGCTCTCTGCGGACACTATTAATATCTCAGCCAGCTCAAGCTCGGTGAAAAAGGGGGAGACCCTGCTCGACACAGTTCGTACGCTTGAATCGATGAACCCAGATGTTTTGGTGATTCGTCACTCAGAGAGCGGCGCGGCTCACTTCGCCGCGCGAAACCTGACGAGATCGTCAGTAGTGAACGCCGGAGATGGCGCCCATGAGCATCCGACTCAAGCACTTCTCGATCTCCTCACGTTACGACAGCACTTCGCCTCCTCGAAGAGACCTATTGAGGGTTTACGGATCGGTTTTGTTGGTGATGTCCGGCATTCACGGGTCGCCCGTAGTAACATCTGGGCGCACATCGCTCTCGGAAATGAGGTGAGGCTGATTGGACCGCCGACTTTGGTCCCGATGGATTTCGCCCGAGCCTTTAACTCACCCCTTGTAAACGTGGTACACGATCTGCGAGAGGGGCTCCGTGACCTGGATGTCGTTGTGTGCCTCCGAATGCAGTTGGAGCGCCAGAGCGAGCATTTTGTGCCGAACCTAGATGAATACAGTAAAGAGTTCTGTGTGTCGGAGCGTTTGTTGCGAGAATTCGCGCCCTCGAGTGTGGTTCTCCATCCGGGTCCGATGAATCGCGGGACTGAAATCTCGGGAGAGGTAGCCGATGGCCCGCGATCGCTTATTCACCGTCAGGTCAATAATGGCGTCGCTGTGCGAATGGCGGTGTTGTATCTCTTAGCCCGCACCTTAGATCCGCGAGAAGAGGGGAGTGAACGATGAGCAGCGCAAAACCGATAGTCATTCATGGTGGCCGGATCATCGACGCGTCATCGGATCGCGATGGTGAATTTGATATCCTGATCGAACATGGAAAAGTCGCGGCGATTGAAAAGCCAGGAGCGCTGCGCGATAAATCCGACGCGGAGAGCATTGACGCCAAGGATCAATGGGTGTTGCCCGGATGCGTTGACCTGCATGTGCATTTGCGAGAGCCGGGAGAGGAGTGGAAAGAGACCGTACAGACTGGCGCGGAAGCGGCTGTATTAGGTGGCTATACCTCTATCTGTTGCATGCCGAATACAAAACCGGCGAATGACTCAGCCGAGGTGACGCGCTTTATCTTAGAGAAAGCGAAAGCGGCGGGAGCCGCCCGTGTTCTTCCGATTGGCGCGATTTCGATGGAGCGCAAGGGCAGTCAGTTGGCTCCCTACTCGGAGTTAGCCAAAGCTGGGTGTGTGGCATTCTCTGATGATGGAGATCCGGTCGCCGACGCGGGATTAATGCGGCGGGCGTTGGAGTGGTGTCTGATGTTGGGTCTACCTCTCGCGTGTCATGAGGAAGACCGGAATCTTAGTTGTTGTGGCTCCATGAATGAGTCGCCGCTCTCATTAAAGCTCGGACTGAGGGGCTTTCCGGGAGTAGCCGAGGACGTCATGATCGCGCGTGACATCGAATTAGCTCGTTTTACGAAGGGAAAGGTTCACATCTGTCACGTATCAACCGCCCGAGGTGTTGAGCTCATTCGACGAGCGAAGAACGATGGCATAAACATCACCTGCGAAGTTGCTCCTCATCACCTGGTTTTGGATGAACAGTGCCTCTGCTCGTACGACACAAATTATAAGATGATGCCGCCACTGAAAGATCACGAGGATATCGAGGGGCTATTCGGGGGGCTCGCGGATGGTACGGTGGATGCGATTGCGAGCGATCATGCGCCGCACGATCGGGATAGTAAGTTAGTTGAATTCTCGCGGGCCACGGTTGGTATTCTAGGACTTCAGACAAGTTTACCGCTATTGGTCGAGATGTGTCAGGCCGGAACGATTTCACGTAAGCGCATGGTAGACCTGCTCAGCGCCGGCCCATCGCGCGCCTTCGGTTTGCCGTATGGCACCCTCAAGGTTGGGGCTGAGGCGGATGTGGTAGTGGTGGATCCGCTCCGTAGTTGGGTTTTTGCTGAAGAGGCTGTGCGCTCAAAGTCAAAAAACAGTCCATTTGTCGGTAAAAAGCTGACGGGAGCTACTCGCCACGTGCTGGTAGCAGGAAAACAGGTGGTCGCGGGCGGGGAATTGCTAAGGGAAGGAGCTCGATAGTTGTGGGAAGATCTGTAGCTCAGAGATGCTAGTAGAGGGATGATGGCACGGGAAAAGAAAAGTCTACGAACAGTAGCCGCGCGGGGAGAGGCGGGCTTTATCGCCCTGGCGGATGGTACAATCTTTCAGGGAACATGTTTCGGGGCGTTACGTGACGAAAATAATCCGGTCGAGGGAGAGGCGGTATTCAACACTTCCATGTATGGGTATCAGGAGATTCTTACTGATCCCAGTTATGCGGG
>JAFMIS010000237.1 GCA_017853915.1 bacterium | reverse complement strand
AGAAGCCACTTCCTCATACAGCCACATTTATCCGCTCTCGCTCAAAGACGGCGCTTCAAACCAAACTCCGCGATGTCCCCGAAATGGTTATTCTCGTTGACCGATCGCTGGGAGAGGACTACGTCCCTCAAGGGAATCATTCGATAATTTTAGTAAGGGATGCTCAACAGGCCTTCCTCGACCTCATTCCCCTTTTTTTCGAACCGTATGGCGATCAATCGGGGATTCACCCCTCGGCTATCGTCAGTCCATCTGCGGCACTCGGCAAGGGGGTGAGCATCGGTGCTGGCTCGCTCATCGGAGACCGTTGTCGGATTGGAGACAATTCAGTGATTCACAACAATGTCACCCTCTATCCGGACGTCACGATTGGCGCGCGGGTCCGTTTACACACCGGCGTTGTTATCAGAGAGCGCTGCTCCATTGGGGATGACACCACCATCCATAACAATGTGGTAATTGGTGCCGATGGATTCGGATACGTGCCAGATCCGAGTCAGGGCATTCGTAAGGTTCCCCAGGTTGGAACGGTAGAGATCGGCACGCGAGTTGAGATTGGGGCAAACACCACGATCGATCGAGCTATGGTCGGTGCTACGACGATCGGTTATGGCACCAAGATCGACAATCAGGTGCAGGTCGGCCACAATGTGCAGATAGGAAGTCACTGTATGATCTGCGCTCAGGTCGGAATCGCGGGAAGCGTCATCATAGAGGATAGAGTAGTTCTTGGTGGCGGGGCTGGAGTGGCCGACCATGTACATATTACTGCGGACGTCAGAGTTGGCGGATATTCGGGTGTTACAACGTCGATTAAGGATGCGGGTGATTATTTAGGCCATCCTGCCATGAAGGCGGCTGAGTATCGACGCTTTCAAGTAACTCTTCGAAAGACGACATCCACAAAAATTCATAAGAGATCATCCTAGTATCGAACGAGAGACCCAATCGATGTATAGACAGCGAGGTCACTATGAATGTTAGAGATATAGCAACTCAACCTATTTTTGTTCTTAGTCTCGCATTGTGCGCCCTTGTGGCCACGGCCGGCATCACCCTGCTGCTTAAGAAGATATTTCGCAAAGCCTCAAATGTCGTGGCCTTCGCGGGGCTTACGCGAGAGGAGGTAGTCTCAATTGAAGCTGCTGGCAAGTTTCACTCCAAACTTGAGCAGCTGGTAGAGCTTGTACTACGGGTGGAGGAGCGTTCAGGCGAGGCTCCAGGAGTTTTTCACGATCACTCATGGGCACGCTTATTGAAGATGTGCGACGATCTGGAATCAGCCCGCTCAGAGCTCCATGAGCTCCTGGGAGCGAAACGTTTTGTCGAGGCTGCTCAGCTTGGACGCTTTTTGTGTGGATTCGACTGCTCTCTTCCGTCGTATCCTCGAGCTGCTACGATGATTGACCTCAAACATCTTACGTTCTGGCAGCGCGACAGCTTAGATTTACTTCATCGAATGGTCTCCAAACTTGAGGAGGTAGCGCGGGTTCACGACGAAGATCTCACCCCTCGTTCGCTCTTTTCCCAAGAGCTTCAGGATGTCATCGAGGATGCCAAGGATTACATCGACCGCGCTGAGTTCATACAGTAGCGGCGCGAAGCTGAAACAGGCTTATCCGATAAACTCGGCGTGCAACGCGCGCACCGCGGCCTCACAATATTTTCTGGTTACGAGGACCGACATCTTGATCTCCGATGTATTTACCATCTGAACACTTATTCCTTCACGCGCCAAGCATCGGAAAGCCCGAGCCGCCACCCCTGTGTGATAACGCATTCCAACGCCCACCACTGAAACCTTAGCTATATCACGTTCTACCGTCACACCGTTGGCCTTAAGTGTGGGGACAATCCCGCGTATGGTCTCCAGAGCTAGCCCACTCTGCTCGTCCGGAACAGTTACACTTACATTCACAAGATGAGAGCCGACCCCCTCTTGTGATATCATATCAATGTACACATCTCGCTCCGCCAGCGCATCGAAGAGCTTAGACATCGACTCGATGTCATCTGGCATCCCCTCTACTGTAAGCTGCGCCTCATCAAACCGATGGGTCACGCCCGTCACCAGTGGTTTTTCCATAAGCTCCTCCTCTCGTACAATCCATGTGCCGTTTATCCCCGGTGAACACGCGCCAGCAAATGTGGATAACACCACCAACGGCACCGCGTAGCGCATCGCGAAATACACCGACCGAGGGTGTAATACCTTTGCTCCCAAACTTGCCATTTCGAGCATCTCCTCGTGCGAAACCCGCTCTAGTAAACGCGCGTTCGGATCCAATCGAGGATCCGTTGAAAAGACCCCTGGGACATCTGTATAGATATAACACGTGCGAGCTCGAAGCGCCGCGGCCAGCGCAACCGCCGTAATATCAGAGCCTCCTCTTCCGAGTGTGGTTATATCTCCCTCTTCCGAAATACCCTGAAAACCAGCCACGATTGGTATCGCTCCCGCGGCAACAATATCTTCAATAACGCGCGAGTCTATCGATTCGATCTGAGCATTTGTGTGCCGAGCGTCTGTAGAAATTCGCACCTGGGGAGCAAGCAAACTCTTGGCCGAAATCCCCATCTCACACAACCTCATCGCCAGCAACGCGATCGTCACCTGCTCGCCGGTAGCAAGCAAAACATCCATCTCACGGGGCTGGGGGCGATCTACGCACTCTTTCGCCAGCCTCACGAGCCGGTTGGTTTCACCAGCCATCGCCGACAACACAACTACAATCCGAACTCCGGGATCAGACTGTCGGAATGCGGCGACTAAATCCGCCACACGCTTGATTCGAGAGATGTCTCCTACGGAGGTTCCTCCAAACTTCATCACCACCACTGGCGACTCAGAGGTGTTCATAACTATCCCGCATAATGTTCCACAAAGATCGCTTCGAACTCCGGCGCTTTTGGACCGTGAAATCCGAACGTGCGTACCCCCGACTCCGTCACATCCAGACGAACCGATAGCACGAGTTCGGCGTTGATCTCTGGGCATTTCTCTGGCCACTCAACCACCCGCAGGATCGAGCTGCTTGATGGCTCAAGAAGCTCCCGTGGGGCGCTTGAGAGTCGATACAGATCCCAATGCTCAACGACTCGGTTAAGGGGAAGGCGATACTCATTTTGCAGCGCAAACGACGGAGAGCATACCTGCTCCGCCACACCTCCCAAAGCATCGATCAGATAACGAACCAAGGTTGTTTTACCAGCCCCAAGCTCGCCGGAGAGTCCAATCATATCACCCCACGTGAGGTGCCCTGCCAATACACGGGCCATCCTCGCTGTGTCCTCCTCTGTTCGAATCGTAAAGCTCCTCACACGTCCAACATTCCAATAATCTCAGCAACTGACTCAGCTATTTCGGAAGCTAGGATAGTTCCGCCCGTGCGCTCACTCGCCCTCACCCCTGCCCGCGCATGAATCCAAACGCCGAGCGATGCGGCATCCAGAAGTGACCTAGTCCGTAAACAACACACGGCTAGGATACCCGACAGAACATCGCCACTTCCTGGAGTAGCCATATACGGTGTTCCTAGGGGAATTACCCTTCCACCGTCGCCCCCGCGAATAATCGTTCCAGCGCCCTTCAGTACCGCAACAGCTCCGATCTTCTCCCATAACTCACGCGCTGCGGTGAAACGATCCGCTTGAATGCTCTCCACTGAGCGGGCCAGGAGACGACTTGCCTCCCCTGGATGGGGCGAGATGATAGCCTCTATTCCAGAGAGCGTCATCGAGGCGTTAGCCAACGCGTTGAGAGCGTCCGCGTCCACTACAACCGGCCGCGGCGATCCCTTTAATCGACGACACAACGACAACACAAAATCTCGCGTGGAAGAAGCCTGCCCGAGTCCTGGGCCTACTACCACGGCATCAAATCGCTCGGCGATAGCGAGGACCCGTTCAACATCTCGATCTGCAAATGCCGCGTCATCACCATCAACATATTCACACATACACTCAGCCAGAAATTCCTTTCCGTGCCAATGACGTTTAGAGACCCGTGAGACGATACCAGCGCCTGCCCGCAACGCGCCAAGGGCCGCGAGAAGCGGCGCTCCCGGCATACCCTGAGAACCGCCGATGACGAGGATTCTCCCTAAATCACCCTTATGCACATCAGATCCTCGCTTCCGCCACGCGGGCAAGACCCTCTCGTGTACCGCCTGATACTCAGGCTGCGGCGAAGAGACGATTCCGATCGGAATAGCATGAATATCACCACACACGGCTCGCGCCGGATACTGAAGCATACCCCTCTTTACGAACTGAACAGTCAACGTAGTCGTTGCCCGGACACACGGCTCAAAGATCCCCCCTGTGTCAGCGTCAACTCCTGTAGGGATGTCGACAGAAATTATGTCAAAGCCAACTCTCTCCCTCTCCTCCATGACCGTCGTTACCAGGGTCCCTATGGAACCACGCGGCGCGCGTCGCTG
>JAFMIS010000236.1 GCA_017853915.1 bacterium | reverse complement strand
ATCCGGTCGGCGCGATGTGGGGCTCATATATCTTTAAACGTGGCTCTGGCGGGTTCTTCACCGTGCAGATTCCACGATTCCTTTTGGTGTATCCTGTTCTGCTGAATTAGTAGCCATTCTTGTAGGCGTATGCGGCGCCCGACCCGGGCGCCCTCCAATAAATAATCGGTACTACGATGCGGCGTGCGTTACGACGATGTCTTTGGAGGGCGGCCGGTCCGGCCGCCGGATATAACGTGAACAAGAAATGTTGATGGTGATCGCGATATTGCGGCGCCCGACACGGGCGCCCTCCAATACATAATCGGCACCACGATGCGGCGCGCTTTACGACGATGTCTTTGGAGGGCGGCCGGTCTGGCCGCCGGATATAACGTGAACAAGAAATGTTGATGGCGATCGTGATATTTCGGCGCCCGACCCGCGGGCCCTCCAATAAATAATCGGTGCCACGATGTGGCGCGCGTTACGATGATGTACTTGGAAAGAGCCCCGTGCTTATCATTCACAATGTGCATGACGCTGTGTAGATGTCGAGATACGCAGGGACGCTCATGTTAGAAGTCCTCTCGAGACGGAACGGCGTAAGATCAACTGGGTCCACGGTCGGATTTGAGGTCATTTCAAGATATGTGACCTCGCTGCGAATAATGGGAGCAGCGGTAATGTTCTGTTTCATATGGCTTGCTTGTTTCACTCCGGTAACCTGAGTGTAGCATGACCCCTTGGATCGTTTAGGCGCAGTGTGGTCGCTACAACATCGCCGCGCTAGGAGAAATTCGTAAACTCTGACCCTTAGAGGCCCTAAGCCCCTATACCAGGCAGCTATTTCAGCATTTTTCTCGCAACACAGAAGCAAAGTCTCCGCATATCAGGATCAGACCTACGACTAGAGTTTCTGAGGTTAGTATGAACAAACATACGCTCCGATTAGTTGTTGTACTCGTTGTATCTGGTTTGTGCGGATGTTACGCGCCAGCGCTTGCGCCACAGGGGGATATCGACCTTTCAACGCTTCCAGGACTTCGGAGTCTAGGGGCGATGTCTCCGGCCGAATACCACTCTGCTGTAGAGGTAGCGTACCTCGATGGGCAGCTTACCAAAGAGCAAGCACGCAGAGCGCACAAGCAGATCGACCTTAGAGGCCTATAGAAATTAAGCCGGTTTCTTTTGATCTAAACAGCTTTGCCTCACTGACGCGCCAAAAGTAATATTTGTGCCAAACCCCGCATAACTCTGATTGGTCACCTAAAAATTATTGGTTTCCGAAAAGGTTAGCTCTAAGAGTATGTTTGCTCCGACTATTAATCCTAACCTGGCAAGTCAAGCTACCACCCAATCTCCCGTACAAGGTCAGTCGATCGCGGACCTAAGGCTTCCACCCTCGGAGGCCCTCAAGATGGTAGGAGGCTTCCTAACGATGGCGGAGAGGATGGTAAGTGGTGAGGACCCAGCGCAGGTGGTGTCTGAGACCCTGGCCAAGGGGGCCATGGCTCTCGGTGGTGTTCCAAGTACTAGAAAAATGATAATGGACGCCGCTTTGAAGCCATAATGCGCACCTTGTGGCATCCTCCTCAGCGGAGCTCGCAAAGCACTGCTCTGGTCGATATCCCCGAATTTCCTTGCCATGCGAAATTTCCTTACGCATGCTCTCCTGAGCGATATCCATCTATGATGGCACAGGCCATAAAGTTTTTCGATTTTGATGCCGCTCCATAGAGGCTACTCCATGGATGCCAGTCCGTAAGTACGAGTCCGTCAGTGTCACTGCACAGAGGGGGAGCATATGTCGTCACAAGCAGAGCAAAATTCAACTCGCGGAGCCAACACGATCGCCCGGCACCGAGAATTACGACACGGCAGTCAAAAGTTGCCGAATCTGCTATTTCGCTCCCTGACCCTTTTGGGGATTTTGTACGGGGCGCTCACGCTTGTGCTCATTACCGCCGTTGAATTCCAAGTCCTATCGGCGCTGGGCGCGCTGGTGACTGGGGCCCTCATGGTACTGATTCAATTCGTGTTTGGGCCATGGATTCTCGATGTAACCCTGCGCTGGTTCTATAGCGCTCGTTGGGTTGAGAAGAATGAACTTCCTGAGCATCTGCGATTATTCGTTCAGCGGGTTTGTGATAGCGAGAAGCTGCGCTTCCCAAGCTTTGCCATAATCGACGATGGTGCTCCGCAGGCCTATACGTATGGACACTACCCAAATAATGCCCGCATCGTGCTCAGTCGCGGCACACTCTCGATCCTATCCCCAGAAGAGAGCGAGGCGGTTGTAGCGCACGAATTGGGCCATGTGTGTCACTGGGACATGGTTGTAATGACCATCGCGCAGCTCGTGCCACTGATCGCCTATTCGATATATCGAGCGGCCACACGGCTCTCAGACGGTGACAAGAAAGATCGCTCCGGCGCCGCGCTTGTGGCGGCTGGTGCTTATCTTGTGTACGCGGCGAGCGAGTTCGTAGTGCTCTGGTTTAGTCGTGTTCGAGAGTATTACGCCGATCAATTTGCGGGAGAAAAAACCGGTAATCCCAATGCGCTCGCCGCGGCTCTTGTCAAAATTGGCTATGGTCTAGCGGGACGGGGCCAAAACGTCGATGCAGCGACGGATCCAGGCGCCAGCCAGAGGAGACAGAGCCGTTATGCGTATGGAGGAGCGCTCGGAGCTCTCAATATCTTTGACCGAAAAGCAGCGCTTGGTCTTGTCGTCACTACTGGCGCCAAAAGTGACGCGGGAGACATTGATCGTGAACGGGTGAAAGACGCTCTGCAGTGGGATTTATGGAACCCGTGGGCACTCTACTATGAGGTGCAGTCAACGCATCCACTTGTTGCCAAACGACTCGAGCGCCTAGCGGATCAAGCGGCGGCCATGAGGCAGGAGCCATATATTGTTTTTGATCGTGATCAGCCTGAGTCGTACTGGGATGAATTCCTTGTTGATCTGATTGTAATGCTGCTTCCCATGCTAGGCTTAGTTATCGGGTTGGGAATGCTCACATCACGCTGGCTTGGTGCCTCATTCGATCCGCATTTCTTCGGATTACCACTGGCGCTCTTTGGCCTAGGCTACCTAGCAAAGAACTATCTGGCGTACCGAAGCGGAAGCTTTCCAGCATCGACAGTCGCCGATCTGCTCAAAGAGGTGAAGGTCTCGCCGGTTCGGACTGTGCCTTTGACGTTGCGAGGCTCTGTGATCGGTCGTGGAGTTCCTGGACTCATCTTCAGTGAAGACTTCGTGATGCGGGATGATACGGGCATCATCTTTCTGGATTACCGACAGCCTATCCCGTTGTGGGACTTCTTTTTCGGACTACTCAAAGCCGGAAAGTATAAGGATAAAAATATCGAGGTGCGCGGCTGGTATCGCCGAGCTCCCGTGCCATACCTAGAGATTCGCGCGATCAAAGATGTAGAAGATGGCTCTGAGAGGCGGTGTTATACGGCGTTTGCGAAGCTCTGCTTTGGGCTTTTGGTGATGGGATTAGGCGTTGTCATTATGTTGGGAAGTCAGCTCGGTTTGTGAGCACCCACATGCGACGGAGAGATAATCTGAGGCAGAGATAGAGAGGGGGAGAGGCGTTTCCTCGAACGTTTCAAGAAAAGAAGTGTTCCGATACACTACAGCGGAGATATGAAAGTAGATAACCACATTCCGATAGCCGAGGGTGTCCGAATTGGGCATGTTCATCTTAAAGTCTCAGATTTGGACCGAGCGCTTCATTTCTATTCCGGCGTGCTCGGGTTTCAGGTCACGCAGCGTCTGGGAGAGCACGCTGCGTTCCTATCTGCCGGTGGCTATCACCATCACATTGGCCTCAATACATGGGAAAGCAAGGGAGGCGCGCGGCCAGGCCCAAATACTACCGGACTCTTTCATGTCGCTATTCTCTATCCGACGCGAAGGGACCTCGCCGATGCGCTGCAACGGCTCATGGTCGCCGGCATTCCACTTGATGGAGTAGCCGATCATGGCGTGAGCGAGGCGCTGTACCTACGAGATCCAGACGGGAATGGTATTGAGCTGTACTGGGATAAGCCCAAGGAGTTGTGGCCGATCAAACCAACGGGGGAATTTGATATGTATACACATCCGCTTTCGCTCGACGATCTGATGGCAGCTCTCTGAGACAGGGATTATTGCCGCATAGCCTGTGATAGCATCCATGAGCCACGATCTACCTTGCCCTGACCTGCCCGAGGAGGTCACCTCCAAGCCGCGTCAATCCGTGAACGGCGCGCTCCGCGAGCGGCGGAAGAATAACTAACCCAAGCAGCCCGGCGCCGATGGCCGCGATTGGCGATCCTACAACGAGGCCAAGCGCGGCGAGACTCGCTGTGCCGGTAAGAACGGCACCAGTGGTGGCAGAGCGCGCGATAAAGCCAAGCGCGCCTCGCGCGCTTGCGTCACCGATTCGACCATCCTCGCACAGTTG
>JAFMIS010000235.1 GCA_017853915.1 bacterium | reverse complement strand
GACCACAGCCTCTTCAAATTTATCAGCGAGACCTGTGAGCAATCCAACAACGAAAGGAGCCAAACCAGAGCGATCGGAGAAATATTGCACCGTGATTTGTGCATCAGAATTCTCGATCACAACGAAACGAGGGGCCTTGAGCTGTGGCATCAGGGCTCCCATATGCCCATGCATTCGATTGAGATTTTTAAGACATGTCCGGAGATCAGAACCAAAGAGGCTCATGATGTCGCCATAACCGTGGTGGGCAGTAAAGGAGATCCAGTAATGCCCAAAGTCACGGAGCATAGTTTCCACCGCCACCGACAGCTTTTTCGAGGTTTCATGGACTAAGCTATACGTGACCTTGTCGGGATAGGGATGAAGTTCGTCAAAGTCATCATCACTGATTCCAACCGCCGAACACACTTCGGACCACACGCTCTGACCAGCTCGCGCGCAGACCATGTCTTTAAGAGCTTGATTGATTAGTCCATACATAGAGCCCCTCTTTTGCTAGACCGGTTATATAGGCCGCCTGACCTATACACACTCGAAATTCTCTGGCCCCCACTAAGACATTATTTTTTTCGACTACGTATTGAGCGCTTTGAACGAGCGGCGCGTTAACACCCCAATGACACCGGTAAGAAAGCGCCTGCGTCAACACTACTCTGATAGGTAACAAACTCCTAGTTAGGAACACATAATTGTTGTGACATCCATACAAGGCGCCCATCGTACTATGATCTCGCTCAGCTACATGACTCGATCAATTTGATTACCAAGCATTAACCACCTGTCATTACTCACAAATGTCGGGTTACTTAAGCCCTTGTGCCCGACCAAAAACCACGATTTTGACTAGCGCTAGCCCCGGTCGTATCGTGCGCCGAAGAGATGGCTGTAGAAGACCGATAGCTTATGCACCCACAATTTGATTGGCAGAATGACGGGTCCAAAGTCCCACAGGTGGATCCAACGGTCCGAAGCCCTTTTGTTAGGGATCTTCATGAACAACAGTTGCATGAGAATGCCCGAGCCGGCTACCTGGCCTTTACGGGCAAAGCCGCCAAGCCGATCTTTATGCGTTCCTCCCTGGACCTCAAGAATGGGGTCGAGTTGGATCCCTCGTGCCCATTTGAACGGGTCATTTATCACCTCATGGATGAGCCCGTGGTTCAGAGGATGCGGCACATCAATCAAATCGCGTGTGCTAATTGGGTGTATCCAGATGCCGTTCAGAGCCGTCGTGGTCACATACTCGGCTGCGCCTACCTGACTGCTGAAGTTCTCAGCAAACTTAATCAACGCGCGGCGCCGGAGATAAGAGGCCAAATCATGGAGTGGGGGCCTGTGGTTGTGGCATTTGGTCTAACACACGATCTGGGCCATATCGCTCCAGGCTCACACCTAGCGCAAAAGGTATGGTTTCCGAATGAGAAGGACTGTCACGAGGAGGTGTCCCATCACATCCTTGAAAAAGATATCGCTTTTCGTCAAAAGCTCGAACAGATTGTTGGGCAAGGCGCCGCTGATAAACTAGATCGCGTCACGCGAGAAGATCCATCGGTCCCAGAATGGACCTGGCGATTGATAACTGGCGGCGGCTGGAATACAGACCGTGGTGATTGGGTGCCACGCGATAGCCAATTTTGTGGGGTCACATACGGGTACTGCGATCCAAAACTAATAATTAAACACCTTGTTATTACGCCTGATGGGCAACTCGCTATCGGAGAAGGAGGAGTATCAACCCTGGAAAGCTTCTTCCGCTCACGCTCACACATGTACGGGGATGTCTACTACCACGGCACTTCTCGCATCGGAGAGCGCATGCATGAATTGGTCGGTCAACGGGCCCGAGAGCTGTTAGCGAGTGGCCAACTCCATTTTTGTGACGACACCATGGAAGCTGTCCTATCCGCGCCATCCGTCAAAAACCTATCATTGGAAAACATCCTGAATATGACGGATATGTGGTGGGGATACCACATCCATAAGTGGAGCTCTGAGCCCGACATCACCCTCCAAAAACTCGCGACAAGTATCCTCTTACGAGAACCGTTTAAAAAATTTCCCTGCGATGACTATCATAGAAATCTGATAGGGAAATTAGTTGAAGGATCCGGGCTCGACAAACGCTACTTCTATTTTGAACTCCCACCTGCTCCAATCCGATTCAAAAAGGATCTGGATTCTGCCATGCCTGTTCAGAAGCGTGATGGCTCACTCGTGCCGCTAACTCAGCACAGCCGGGAGCTCGGTGCCCTGGCTACTCTTGAGAGCGTACAGAAAGATGGCCTGATCGCTGCTCCGCTCGATATCTGGAGAGATTTTCGACCTGCATAAAGACAACTGGCTCATCAATACATCTTGTGGGTGATATGGAGCTTCACCCCCCAATCAGTGCGCTCCGTCACAGAGAGATGAGGGCTTTATAATCTTAAACAACACGTCGGGTCTAAGTACCACGTCCTACTTATCCACTAATTTCATCGCAGACGCATAAAACCGACGAATAGGCCGCTGAACTCGCTTCTGCCAAAAAACACACTTTAGAAGACCCCGCACGTGATATACCATGCCTCTCAGGTCGGGTTGCCTCGACTGTTTTTTCAAGCACATCAAAAGCCTTTATGCGAACAGTTACATCGTATCTTCTTTTTGCCATCATAAGCTCCCTCTCCCTTCTGCCGATGAGTAGCTCTGCCCAAAGTATAAAATCTTCGGCCGAACGGGGCGGAATTACGGCGACCGGTGAGTGCCTCACCAAAGTCGTTCAAGATAGAGGTCGCGTATCACTGGGATCAACGAGTGTCGCTAAAACTCCTAAAGAGGCCTCCGAACAAGCGATTCGATCGCACGAAGCTCTCAAGCTCAAAGTCAAAGAGCTTCGCCTGAAAGATTTCGTTAGCAATACCGCGAACTATCAGGTTTTCGAGGAGTGCTCGTACAATCAAAACAAGCGATCCTGCCAGGGCTACCGGGCGCGAATCACGACCGATTTTGAGACCTCTGAGATTGCGCGCTTGGGGGATATTATCGCGGTGGGATCGTCCTTAGGCTCGGAAGAGATCTCTAATCTAGAAACCTTTGCCTCACCTGAGCTACTCAAACGCTCGCGTGAGGAGTGTCTTGAAATCGCGACTCAGAACGCCGCTGTGAAAGCCCAAAAATTAGCGCGCGGCGCTGGGGTCAAGTTGGGAGCTCCACTCGCTATTCAGGAATCCTCAAGCGGAGAATCAGTGCCTCCGGTGTATGCTCGGCAACGGATGCTCGCTGCTACAGAGAGCACTAGCCCCTCGATTGACTCGCGCCCGCTCGATCTTCAGGTCGCGGTGACCGTCACCTACAGCTTTGAATGAGGGCTTCATGATTATGTCATTGAACTGGAGAGTGGATCATATTGGCATTGCTGTAACGGACCTCAACAAAGCGCTCTCACTCTATGAGACCATGGCGAATACCGCAGTAACTCTGCGTGAGGTCATACCCGAGCAGGGAGTCGAGATCGCTTTCCTTGATACTCAAGGCTCCAAGATCGAACTACTCGCGTCCACTGGTCCTCAATCGAAACTCGCCGCGTTTCTGGCCAAGCGTGGCCCTGGCCTCCATCATATCTGCTATGAGGTAACGGATATCAAATCTGAGTTGCAACGACTGGCGCACGAGGGATTTACGCTTCTCGACTCTACGCCCCGAAAGGGCGCTGGCGAGAGTAAAATCGCCTTTATACACCCTCAGTCAGTCCACGGGGTGCTCACGGAATTATGTGAGTATCCGAGAGCTTAGCGGAGCTCATGGGCGTTAGACGCATGTATGGTTCGTTTGGCGTAGGGGTAACGAAAGTGGTATCATACAGGCCTTGTGAGGTTCGATATGAGAACGACAAAAATAGCCGCAATCGCGTTCACGCTCTTAGGAGTCAGCCTTCGGTGCTCTTCAGCGCTCGCGACTTCCGCTGAGTGCATCGATCTTGTGAAAGAGTGCTTCGCGTATTCAGGCGCTCCGCGTGACAACTGCTTCCAGAGCGTTGCCACTCACTCATTCTGTCGCGAATCGGATGTAAGTAGCCTCGCGTCGAAACGAGCCCAATTCTCAGCGATCCTTCCCGATGACAACCAGAGTGGCCCCTCATTGGTCGGTCCGCAGCTGGTCGATCGTGAATGCGTACATAACTTCGACAATGCATGGCTCAGTAGCCTTGTGAAGGGCGAGCCATCACCGGAGACCTACACCAATCTTCACAAAAGCTTAGACCGCTGCGCCCGCACATCCGCTTCTGATATAATGCGGCCGTAAAGATCCCCTTTAGCCGCATTCTCAAGCTACCTCAGGTCCGGGGTATCTACGCATGCTACAGGGGTTTGGTGCTTCAGATGGGCGGGTAGCCCGACCAGGTGAGACGCCACACAAATATTGAGAAGATACTGTACAAGAAGCCCCTCGAGAGCGAACACG
>JAFMIS010000234.1 GCA_017853915.1 bacterium | reverse complement strand
GAAACTCCAAGGTGGAGATGTGAATTCGATTGATATGGCGCGGGGCGCGGATCCAACGCAAGCACAAGAGACCTATACTCTGGTTCGTCAGCAGAATGGTCAGGAAGCCGGCCTTGTAACGCCTATGAAGGCGAGCCCGTGGAAGATATCGGAATTACCGGGAGATGTCGTGGACTCCAGTCAGGTAGATGGGATTGTTGATACGCTGAAGAGTCTGTCAGTTGAGGGCCCACTGGAGGATTCGGAGCTTGATCAGGATTTGAGTGTGTACGGAATCAACAAGCCCGCGCTTACCACGGTTGTGCATGAAAAGAGCGGGGTATCAACCGAGCTCGCGTTTGGCAAGAAAAACGAGTACCTCATGAAGCGATATGTAAAGATATCCGGGAAGTCCGGGGTGTTCCTTGCGGACGAGTCGGCTTTTGTGGCGCTTGATAAAGGTACTCAGGATGTTCGCTCAAAGAGCCCTTTTCAATTTTCGTCTGACAACGTGCGCGAGATTCTTCTTACTTCAGGTCTCGGACGTATAAAGATTCGCCAACCGAGTGTGGGAGAGTGGCGCATCGTAGAACCACAGGATCTCCCGGCGTCGTCGGGGGCGGTGAGTGATCTTTTAGAGGCGATCAGAGATCTCTCCGTAGAGCAATTCATTGACGGCAAAGAAGAGGATAGATCTGAGTTTGGATTCGGCACGCCACGCGCGAGTGTTATTCTGGTATTTCGAGAAGATATAAAACCCAATCAAGTGGCATTCCAGTTGGCAAATAAGTTTGTTAGTACAGAAGCGCCATCTGAGATGTATTGGATCTCTTCTCTGAGCCCAACAGTATTTAAATTAAAAAAGGACCCATCAGACCATGTTGTCAAAAGAGTCGACGATCTGCGAGAGAGACGAGTTCTCAATGTTTTCTATGGCGCGATTGATCGAGTGATATCATCAGGCGACGGAGTAGAGTCGGTAGATATTCAGACCCAGGGTCTGACATGGACGGTGAACGGAAAAGACTCGGATCCTGATTTTGTTGAACAGTATTTAAAGGATCTGAGCAACCTTAACGCCAACGCGTTTCCTCCATCTGTTCCAGCAGGAGCTTTTGATAAGCCGTGGCTTGTCCTGACGCTAACGCTTAAGGAGAAAAAAGATACTGTTTCGGTTACGGTCGGTCAGGAGTCGAGGACGCCATCGGGAGAGATGATGCGTTATGTAAAAGCGAGCAGCTCCGATACGGTATATCTCATCCGGGATGTTGAGGCTAAGAGAATTGTTCCGCGTGAGGAAGCGCTTGTAGCTCCTCTGACGCCCGCCGCGACGCCTCAAAAAAATTAACAAATTCAAGTGTTAGCGTTGTTTTTTTGTATGACCTTTCGCGGACAGGAAAGAGCCCGCAGCCCCTCAGTTTCGGGCTGTCTGAATTAACTGCTGCAAGCCTCAGTCTACTATCTACCGGTTATGCAGGTCTGCCTGTTAGGGCGGACCCTCCCCGTTACCTATAGCGTTTTTCGAAGGTCCGTAGTGCAATCCCGTCTTTTGGAAAACGCTATCGATTCGCGGATGCGAATCAAAACAATAACCTATGGAGATTTATGGCAAATGCATCGTCAGTCTCACTGGCACGGACTTTTGCAAATCACTATAGTCGGTGATGTATATGTCACTGCACTCAGTCAACATGTTGCGTGTCGGTCGAGTTAGGATGTGGTCGGTGGCGCGCTTCTCATAGAGTTGTAGATGTTTCGCAAATTTTTTCTATTTCTCGTAACGGTCGGTGTCTCCCTCGCTCTTGTTGCGGGACTGTTCGCCGTCCGGGGGTATTACTACCTCATTCGAGACCTGCCGCGATTAACGAGAATTGAGGATTACAAACCACCCGCGGTAACCAGGGTTCTGGCGAGAGATGGCACGCTCATAGCTGAGTTTTTTTCCGAGAAACGTTACCCGGTAAAGATTCAAGAGGTTCCTGACCTAGTTCGTAAATCATTCCTCGCGGCGGAAGACGCTTCTTTTTATAGTCATCCGGGAATTGATTTCGTGGGGGTGGTGCGCGCCGCGGTTAAAAACGTGCAGAGCCGAGACTCAAAGCAGGGGGCTTCAACGATCACTCAACAGGTCGTAAAGAATCTACTGCTGAGTTCTAAGAAAGATTTAGTGCGCAAAGGAAAGGAAGCGATCCTGTCTTTCCAGCTTGAGCAGCGTTTTTCAAAAGATGAGATATTCGAGATCTATTTGAATCAAATATTCTTTGGTAATGGCGCGTATGGCATCAAAGCGGCCGCGCGGATTTATTTTCATAAGGAGCTTGCTGAGCTGACGTTACCCGAGGTGGCGATTTTAGCTGGTCTTCCGAAGGGACCGAGCAGTTACTCTCCGATCCGAAACCCCAAAAAAGCCAAGCAGCGGCAGGAATATGTATTGAATCAGATGGTTCAGGCTGGCTTTATCTCTCCAGCGCAACGGGTCGAAGCGCTGGCGGTGGAAGTTAAAGTGTATCCAGCGTCTCAGCAAAATATATTCGCCTCTCCTTATTATGTTGGAGAGGTTCGAAGGGTCTTCGCTGAAAAGTGGAAGGATTTAGATCTCGATTCAGATGGCTTGGAGATCGTAACAGCGGTAGATGTCGAGGCCGACGCGCTAGCTTCTCAAGCGCTTCAGACAGGTCTTCGAGAAGTTGACAAGCGTCGAGGGTGGCGTGGACCACTGCTCCGAATGACAGAGGCCGAATATCGAGTGAAGTACGGAGATCTGAAGTTGCTCCCAGGTATCCCCGTGCGTGCATACGTCAAATCAACTACGCGGACACATGCGCAAGTCGTTGTTGGCGCTCAGGAGCATGTGGTGGATCTCAGCGAATCTGGCTGGGCTAAAAAGTTCCTTCTCAAAGATGATTCGACGCAATTTGGCAATCCGGGAGATGTCATAAAGACCGGAGATGTGATTGAGGTCTCTGTTAAAAAGCAGGGAGGATCCTCCGCGCAGCCAGCGAATGTTTCCCCGGCCAAGATTGTGCTGGATCAGACGCCTGATATTGAGGGATCTATCGTCTTGATTGATCCCTTATCGGGAGAGGTGCGATCCATGATAGGTGGATACAACTATGAGCAGAGTCAGTTTAATCGGGTGACTCAATCGCTTAGACAACCTGGCTCATCGTTTAAGCCCGTTGTTTATTTAGCAGCGATTGATAAGTTCAACTACACCCCCTCAACAATAGTTCAGGACGCACCGAGAACCTTCCGAGTAGGAGATACCTTTTGGACCCCAGCGAATTTTGATGAGCAGTTTCTTGGGCCGATTACCTTACGCACGGCGCTCGAGAAATCGCGTAATCTTGTATCGGCTGATATTGTTTCTCGAATCGGAATTGACGCTCCGATTCATTACGCGCGCTTGATGGGGATATCAAGCCCGCTCGGTCGGAATCTTTCTCTGTCACTTGGCAGCAGCGAGGTCACGCCACTCGAGATGACGCGGGCATACGGAGTCTTTCCAGCAAAGGGAGTTCTTTTTGACTCCGTATTTGTTACCAAGATTACCGATCGTTTCGGGCGAGTTTTGTATGATTACAACTCTGAAAAACCGCTTCAGGCTCGACAAGTAATCAATGAAAACAGCGCCTTCGTTATGGCCAATATGATGAAGGGCGTTGTAGAGCATGGCACTGGCTATAAAGTGAAAGAGCTCGGCCGTCCAGTGGCTGGAAAGACCGGTACCTCAAATGATCAAATGGACACATGGTTCATCGGATATACGCCTTCCTGGGTGTGTGGCGTGTGGGTTGGGTTCGATCAGAAGAAGACCATCGGTCCCAAGGAGACGGGGGGCGTGGTAGCGGCGCCGATTTGGCTCTACTTCATGAGGGATTTCCTGCGCTATGAAAAGCAGCGGCAGGAGGAAAAATTGAACAAAGAAGCTCATGAAGAGGCTACTCGACTCGGCATATCATATGTGGCTCCGACTGTTCCGGAGCAGCTTGATTTCGCGGTACCAGATGGCGTTGAGCCTCTATGGGTATCCAAAGGTTCCGGTCATCGAGCTCATGAGGGATCGTCTGGTGCTATTTTGGAATACTTTGTGAAAGGCACAGAGCCAGAAGAACAGTATGTTGAGGGAGAGGGCTCGGAGGAGGAGAACTCGACCTCCTATTTGGAGTCACCGGATCTATAGTGTGTCTCAACAATATTGAGATAACCCTATAATTTTTCGAAAAACACGATCAATTCGCGAACGCGAATAAGAACAACAACCTATAGTGATTGAGGGCACAAGCCTTGCCAATTTCGCTGGGACGGACTTTCGCGCGTCACTACATGCAGGGCGATGTATCAAGTTCTCTTGTGTCTCGGTGGAGCACCACAAAAAGCTTTACCATAACCCGATTCCCGCCGCGTCGGCCGACGGCGTTGGGTCTACTGGGGCTAGCCTGACTAGTACACACAACTCCGCATAAACTGACTAAAAGAGAGCAGATATACTTCAAAGGTGTGAAT
>JAFMIS010000233.1 GCA_017853915.1 bacterium | reverse complement strand
TGATCTCTTCTTTAACAGTTGGATTACGCTCCAAGCGCGCAAGCGTGACGAGATTGGAGAGATAAGCCGAAATCTCAAACAATTCTGGCACGTGAGATTGAAGGAAAATCGTGTTCGTCCGAGGGGCAATTCCTACAGCCAGGTAATCAAGAAGAACTTCATTGATATTAGCAGAGACCTTCGCCGGATTGTTCGCGTTATCCGTCAGAGCCTGCGTGTCAGCTACTAAAATCATCTGAGAGTGCTCCTGCTGCAAGGCAACGCGACTCATGAGCGATCCAACATAATGGCCCAAATGCAGCTTGCCGGTGGGCCTATCGCCGGTCAGTACAACAGATGCCTTCTTGAGAGTGAGATCATTGATGGTGCCGGGCACCGCGCTTGAGGTGTTTCGTTGGTCAATCATACAACTATATCCATTTCGTTTTAAACATTTGCTGACACGACGTTTCGAGAGTCGTCCCTTCTCAGGGCGCCCTGTATACAGCACGTCAGGGCTCGATGCAGGTAGAAGAGGAATCCGCAACGGATTCAGAGAAGAGAGCTTCAGGACATGGCAGCCGGTAGCTCGAACAGCGCAACGCAACTCGAAAGCGATGTCCGTGTCTACCTATACTCAGAACACATTTCAGAATGGGTCGTTTTTGCTTTACTCACAGCGCGGTGACGAGTACATCGTCGACATCGGTCATGTTCGTTTCGTCCATCTATCGTGTCTCAACACGCGGACGGCCAAGCGAAGATTTATTTGAAAGGAGATCAGATTATGTTGAAATTTAAATTAAGAGAACCCATAGGCTCCTCCACCTACCCGATGCCTGGTGAAGCAGTCGATCTCACAAAAACACTCAAGGGTCTCCAAGAATCGCCTACACCACACCGAGACTTTGGGACGATCTATCTCCACGTTCCTTTCTGTGATCAGATTTGCTCCTTTTGCGGATTCAACAAACAGGTGAGCACGTCTGACGTCAAATCAGCCTACGTGGCAGCGGTCCATAAAGAGATCGAGACGTACGCTGCCATGCCTCATGTTCGTCAGATTCAATTTCGCGCGGTCTATATCGGAGGCGGTACTCCAAACTCACTCACGAAGGATCAACTGAGCGGCATCGTTAAGGCCCTCAGAAATAATTTTAATCTCTCCCCCGATTGCGAAGTCACTACGGAGGGGACTCCTCAGAATTTCACGGAAGAGATGAACGCGTCTCTCCTCGAGGCAGGCATCAATCGAATTAGCACCGGCGTTCAGACCTTCAACACGGAGATTCGTAAGGAGCATCTTCACATGAACCACACCCGAGAGGAGCTGCTTGGGTTTATCGAGGTCATTCGAAAATCGTTTCCTAACTTCAATCTCGATCTCATATACAACCTCCCGCTTCAAACAGATGATATTTGGAAGGATGACATTAAAACCGCACTGGGCCTCGGGTCAAAACACCTTTCGGTACTACCCCTGGTTCTGCTTGAGAATACGATCTTCTACTCGGACTACATCGTGAAAGGAAAGTACGCTCCTCCGGATCAGGACAATGAGATTCACCTTTTCAATCATACTGTTGAGGCGCTGCGAGCAAGTCCGTTCACTGACCATTACTCAATGAGAGACTGGGCTCAACCGGGCTATGAGTGTCGTTACATCACGACGAACGCGAAATGCGGCCAGATCCTTGCCCTCGGTGCTGGGGCACATGGATATCTCGCGGGACAGACGTATCGAAACATTCGGTCGACACAACGGTATATCCAAAGCATGAAGGATGCAGGGCTCCCTCTCGAGGCGCAACGGTTTGCCACTCGATCCGAGGAGATGCAGCGATTCATGGTCATGGGGCTTCGTCTGAACACATTCGACACCAGCGCCTTCAATGCCATGTTTAATGTTTCTATCGATGAGGTCTTTGGTGAGAAGCTTCAGGTCCTCGTGGATTCCGGGTATCTCGCTCGAAACGGAGCGACATTCCACCACACAGACAGCGGACTGATATGGGGGAATAATCTCCGGACATATTTTGAGGAACAGAAGGCATGCACTGTCGGCTACGCTGACACCCGGGGGGCTGGAAGTACCGGCAAGGAACATTACAGCGCGATCACCCGCATCAAAGCATCGGGCGATGTCGAGGCAAATATTATTGATATCCTCCCCGAGGCCAAATCACCGGCAGATACCGCAGAGGAAATTGCGTCTGTCTAATCGGATGATGACATGTCGCAAGCACCTCAGTCTGTTTGCATAATTGGTTGTGGAATCGCGGGGTTCTCTGTAGCTGTGAACTTACGGAGTCACGGCTTCAGAGGCCCCATCACTATTTTTGAGAAAAACGGCTCTCCAGGCGGTCGACTCCTCTCTCGCCAGGGACGCGCCGCTGGCAATATGTTTGACCTCGGGGCCGGTCGATTCAGTGCTCGACGACACCCCGAGGTCCGCGACCTCTGCTCGATGCTCTCCCTGGAGTTGGAGCCGTTCCGGTACAAGGTCCACTATAAGATTGAGGGGGAGCACGGGGTCAGGAGCGACCGGACGTCCCTGCGGTCTTTGGTAAAAGAGACTACGGAGATCCTCTCAAACGAGCCCAATCAGAACCTCTGCTTCGGCGTGGCGTGCAAGAAGGCATTTGGCGAAGACACCTTCGAGAGGTTGAGGACGATATCGGGCTATGACACGCTAGGACACCCCGCGCTTCCGATATCCGGCGGGCTTGCGATTCTCCTGCACCATCCTGAGACTGAGTGCTTGGTGGATGGGAAGATGGACGGCTGGTACCGAGTGAAAAATGGATTTCAGTCGCTCGTTCACCGGATTGAGGCGCTCGCGTCTGGCATGGATATAACGATTAAGTACGACCACGTTATAAGGGACATGACGAACGTTGACGAGTCAACAATCGAGGTTTCGTTCGATGCTCCAACGGGTCCAGAGTGCAAGACTTTTCACACTGTCGTCTTTGCTTGCCCTCCCCGAGACGCAGACAAAGTTCTATCTCGGAGTCGACACTGGGGGAATCGCCTCCCCCGGTCACTGGTAGAAGTCCCCGTCACAAAGGCATTCTTTGAGTTTAACCGCCCGTGGTGGAACGACTACGGCATCAGAAACGCGTGCGTAATCTCAAATTCACCAGCTCGTAAAGTCTATTTATCCGATGAAAAGTCTCTTGCCTGGTTCATGTGCGACGGAGCGAGCGCTCTCGAAAGCTATCACAGACTCACCCTGCCGCTCTTTAGTCCAGCTCACTTCCTCGAGCTGCACCTTGGGAGCTCATTACCAGGGGACGCCACCCTCTTGAACTTCGACGTAAAGTTCTGGAAATCAGCGGTTTCCTTCTATCCGGAAAACACCGATTCCTCTACTCCATTTTTAAAGCTGTCGGACAATGTTCTGTTGTGCTCGGACGCGTGTACTGATCTGATGGGCTGGGTCGAGGGAAGCCTTGTGAGCGCGCGAGCTGTGTCCGACTATATCTGTGGGAATCAAGTGGTCTTTCCGGATTTATTGCGAGCTGTTGGGTAGAACCTGCCTTAGCCATCCAAGAACTTTTCACGACAACCGCCCTATCTCAACCTCTTCTGGCCGAAGAGGATACCTCGCATTTCTCATTTCAGCGAGCTGCCCAGCAGCGCTACAAAAAGGCACCGGGATATCTAAAATCGAGCCACGCCAAGAGCCGCTCGAACCTCCTCTAACGTACTCTTTGCGATAACGCGCGCGCGAGCAGTGCCGTCCTGCAACACTGCCTCAAGATACTCCGGCTCCCTCTCTAACAAAGCTCTGCGCGTTCGAATAGGCTCGATGATGCTCACAAGAACTGAGACAAGGCGATTCTTGACAGCGCCATCAGCTATCCCGCCCTTTGTGTACCTCTTCTTGAGCTCGGCAAGCCCCTCCTTATCTTCATCGAAGTAATCGAGGTAGGTAAAGACAACATTCCCATCAAGGTGCCCCGGGTCCTCCAACCTGACATGACGCGGATCGGTGAACATGCGATTAACCTTCCGCTGGATCTCGTCATTTGAATCAGCAAGATATATTGCGTTTCCGAGGCTCTTACTCATTTTAGTCTTACCATCAAGCCCCGGTAACCTTGGGCAGCTCGATAGAATCGGAACACAGCGCTTTAGTGTGTTCGTCCCGTACGCTCGATTAAAGGAGTCCGCAATCTCGTTTGAAAATTCAATCATAGGGAGCTGATCCTCCCCTACCGGAACATGCGTAGTCTTGAATGCTACTATGTCGGCTGCCTGGCTGATGGGATAGGTCAGGAAGCCAACTGGAATATTTCGTTCGAAGCCTCGTTGCCGAATCTCCTCTTTTACGGTTGGATTCCGCTCTAAGCGAGAGAGCGTGACGAGATTCGCTAGATAGGAGGTTATCTCGAATAGTTCGGGCACATGCGACTGAAGGGCTATCATGTTCGTGCGCGGACTAATTCCAACTGCAAGGTAGTCAAGAAGCACTTCATGTATGTTATCGGAAACCTTCTCAGGGTTGCGGGCATTATCCGTTAGAGCTTGAGTATCTGC
>JAFMIS010000232.1 GCA_017853915.1 bacterium | reverse complement strand
GAAGAGATTCGATTTACCGGATTCGCGCGCGCTGACCTCAGGGAGATCCCTTCCTCCAAAAACAAGCGCGGCTCCAAGAAATATACAGAACCCGCTTAAAATTTTTTCTCGCGCCGAGAACTTCGACACACTCCCCTCTTGTGAAACCGGTTGATCCATAAAAACCCGCACTCGCATTGAAGTCCTGTAAGGTTTGATGCCCGGTAGCGAACTAGCGCCTCGCTGAACATGAAACACGGAAAAGATTTCAAAGAGCCCGGTTCTTAATCGCTCACTACAGCGATTCCTGATGCACCGTTAACTTTAACTAATGGTACGAAACTGAAACCACAATAGCAAGGAGAATCAGTTGATTTCACTGGAAAAATCGGGGAAGAGCTGTCCCACAGTGTTCGCCGTCACAACCGCCCAAACAGCCTCGACTAAGGCTGCTCTCAGCACCCTTGGGCGAACAACCGCAATTCGATTTCTGGACTCCTCCCGACTTATCGGTAACGCACCCCAATCCCTCCTCGCCAAAGGGGCAGCAGCGAATCGGAGACTTGCTCACACTCTGAGCCAGCCGACGAACCCTGGCGCCCTTTTTGTCTTGCGAACTGTTTCAGCTGGGGTAGGCTCTCCCGGTCGTGGAGGTAATGATGGCGGGAACTCTTCTTGGAATCGATGTTGGCAGCTCTTCGGTAAAGGTTTCGCTCCTCGATATTGATTCTGGACGGACGCTCGCTCAGGCAACGTCACCGAGCGACGAACTGCCGATCAGCAGCCCCCAGCCGGGCTGGGCCGAGCAGCATCCAGACCTCTGGTGGGAGCATGTAACCCGAGCTCTTCAAATCGTTCGAACCTCTCACGGGGCTGCGTTGGCGGCTCTCAGAGGGATCGGCATCGCTTACCAGATGCACGGCCTGGTCTTGGTCAACCGTGACGGCCAGGCTGTTCGGCCCGCGATTATCTGGTGTGATAGCCGCGCGGTCCAGGTCGGCGAGGCTGCTTATCAGAGCTTGGGGCCCGATGCATGCCTGTCACGACTAGGAAACTCGCCTGGCAATTTCACCGCGGCGAAGTTGGCCTGGATCAAGCAAAACGAGCCCGAGACACTAAAGCGCGCCTCCTATTTTATGCTGCCGGGTGACTACATAGCACTTCGGCTGACGGGGCGGGTCGGCACTACGCCATCGGGATTATCCGAGGGGGTGCTGTGGGACTTTATCCAATCCGGGCTAGCGACGCAGGTCCTGGACTACTTTGGTATTCCTCATAACACGGTTCCATCAGTTAGCCCTAACTTCGGGGCTTTCGCGGGTGTGCGAGCTGAGGTGGCTCAAGAGCTTGGCATTCCGGCCGGCACTCCGGTCACGTATCGAGCCGGCGATCAACCAAACAACGCGTTCGCGCTCAACGTGCTCAATCCGGGAGAGATCGCCGCCAATGCGGGAACCTCAGGGGTGGTCTATGGCGTGACACAGCAACTCGGCATCGATCTCCGCTCTCGCGTCAATAACTTCCTGCATGTCAACAACTCTCCCAGCCAGCAACGCGTTGGTGTCCTGATGTGCGTCAACGGTGCCGGGAGCTTCTACCGTTGGACCAAGCACAATTTCAGCTCCGGCAAGAGTTACGCGGAGATAAATCTAATGGCGGCCTCGAGTCCTGTCGGAGCGCGCGGCATACTAGCTATCCCGTACGGAAACGGAGCAGAGCGAACGCTCTCAAATAAGACGATTGGTGCCTCATTCGAAAACCTAGATCTCAATCGACACTCACTCGCTGACGTCTTTCGGGCAGCTCAAGAGGGTGTGGTATTCGCGCTCTGTTATGGGGTGGAGATCATGAAAACGATGGGACTGTCGCCTCAGCGGGTTCGAGCTGGCAACGCCAACATGTTCCAGAGCGACCTCTTCCGACGCTCGTTCGCGACCACAACTGGGGTTCCCCTTGAGCTACTCACCACCGACGGCTCTGAAGGGGCGGCTCGCGGGGCTGGGGTCGGCGCCGGCATATATTCGTTCTCAGACGCGTTCCGTGGACTTACAACCGAGCTGACCGTGGAGCCCGACTCCCATCAGCAACCCGAGACACGAGCGGCGTATGAGAATTGGAAACTTGCCCTACAGAGACATCTCTCTGAGAGCTAGTGAAGTCGAGAAACGAAGGAGAACACTATGACAAACTCGAAAACCTACCACAGCCTCTGTCGATGGACCTTCAACGCCGGAAAGGGCGGCTTTGTGCCGGGCAACATCCGTCCCCAGTGGGCTGGCGATCGGCTCGATGTGGTCGAGATTATCAACCTGATTGCCACTAAGATCCGTCCGAGAATCCCGAATCATATCGAACTTGGGTTCGAGGTTCACTACGACACTGAGATTAATGACAAGACGGCTCCCGCGGTGGCTGACGCCTTGGTTCAAGCCAAGATGTACCTGGCGATGATAACTCCCGGTCTGCACTCCCACTTCGGATACGGGGGCGTCGCTTCGCTTGATCCCGCCGAACGCGAGGCCGGCGCCCGCATCAGCAAAGGCACCGTGGATCTAGCCTATGGGCCGCTCAAAAAGGCGTGGCACCCCGATCCCTCTAAAGCGCCCACCCTTGTATTGTGGAACGGATCCTACGGCTACGATCTGGCAACTCCCGCGATCAAGCAGATGTACCAAAACCTCAAAGAGAGCGTCGCTGATCTCTGCTCATATGAGGACTCAAAGGGGGGACAACTTTATTTCGGGATAGAGCCCAAACCCAACGAGGGACACCCTGCCATGCTTCTGCCAACTGTCGCCTCAGCGATCCTCTTCTGGAAGCGTCTCAAGGAGGAGTTCGGCACTAAACTTGAGAAGCGCGGACTCAACAAGGAGTTCGGCCACTCAGAGATGATCGGGCTCGACTCGGTGTACGACACAGTGGAAGAGATTGATAACAACGCGGTGACGCACATGCACCTTAACAGTCAGGGATACAACGACGGCATTACCCTCGGCGGCCCTGGCAAGTACGACATCGACCATGGCCTGAAGATCAACGGCATTAACATCGCGATCGCGTCGCTTGTAGCGGAGGCGAAGTACGATCGATGGTACGGTCACGACATGCAAGCCCGTTCGTACGACAACGAGGCACAGGGGCTCGACCGCGTCATTCGAAGCATCCTTTCGTGGGACGCATGTCAAAAAGCGGCCGCGGAGCTCAACCTTCGAGAGCTTACCAAGGCGCTCGCTGTGCGTGAAACAGGGCGGGTTGAAGACATGATGCGTCATGCGGTGGTGAGCGCTCACAAGCACTTCGACATACTATACAAAGGATAGCGCTGTTCACAGAGGGGTGCTCCGACTCTGTCGGGCACCCCTCATTCATGATCTCTACCTCACTGCTTGAGGATTTAATTCACCACCGAAGAAAGTCCCGCGCTGGCCGCGCGGCCCAGCACAGTCATGGGGTCTATAGGGTCACCGTTTTTACGTGTTTCAAAATAGAAATTCCTACCTTTAGCATCCGGTACGGATGTAACTCCTACCGATCCTCCACGCCTAACGAGATCACCTTTCGCCACAAATATCTTGCCAAGTCGGCCGTACAGGGAGTAGCTGCGCTTGCCGTGATCAATAATCACCACACTGTCGTAGCCCGGCATCGATCCAGCAAAAGCGATTCGTCCCCCAAGGATCGCTGAGACCTGACTCGCCGCCGCGGTTTTAAATTCTAGCCCCTTGCTGAAGATCATATCAGCAAAATCCGTCACCTTAGCCTTACCAAAGTGCTGCACAACCTCCCCTTTGACTGGGTATGTGACTCGCGTAGCGCGACCGAATAAACCCTCTGGCGCCATCACCTCTTGAATGGTTGCTGGAGTCTCAACATTCCCCGCCCCCCCGGACACGCTCTCACGTGATTCCTTTGGAGCCTCGCGCGCGACCGACGTGGGCTCCTGGGAAGGCTCCTCTTGAACCCCCTCCTCCAAGACCTGCCGCAAAATCTCCTCAAGCTTTGTGGCCTCCAGCCGCAGCAGCGCAAGTGACTGCTGCGCCGCTTGCTGTTTCGATTTAATCTCCTGCAACACTCCCGTTAAGGTTGTTCGCTTGCGTTCCGATTCCAGACGTTTTTTCTGCACCTCTTGCTGAAGCTGACTCCCCTGTTCGATTGATTGCTCAAGCGCGCGCCGCGATTCAATTAAGCCATCAACAGCAACTCGTACAGCGTTGAACTGTCGCTCATCGAAACCCCGCACCGCCCGGGCGTACACAGCCATTTGCTCCACATTAGAAGCGGTCAGCAGAAACGCTATAGGCTGACCATGTCCAGTCGCGGCATGCTCATACATATTTCGCAATCGATTGCGGATCCGCGCCTGCTGAGCCGCGACCCGCTGCTCAGCCTCCTGCACCTCCCGTCCTAGCACCTCCCGCCGCTGCGACAGAGTGGCGCTTTGTTGAACGAGACGCCCCTCCTCAACACTAAGCTTCTGGATCTCATCGGAGAGGCTCTTCTCCTCCTTCTTCAGCTTCGAGAATTCCGACTTGAGGTTCGATATAACCTT